>NZ_WMEA01000011.1 GCF_021735925.1 Loktanella sp. M215 | reverse complement strand
GAACTCGGCAGATCTCAGCCGTCTATCAAATACGTCTCCTCACATAAGTCTTGAAACAACGTTCTTCGATTCTCGCCGCCTCGCAAAATCTTGATGATATCAACAAGCTCATATTCCCTCCCTCTTCAGTAAAAGGAGTTGTTTCACCAAATCCCTGAAGGCCCTTCAGCATTGAATACGGTCCTGCTCAAACTCTATATGATACTCTTTTATCGCGATTTCCCAGCAGAACTTCTCATTATCACGCTGCGAAAAATCGGAGTTCTAATTCGCCATTATCCCGCTCCAAATCCATCAAATCTTCAAATTGATCTATGGTGATAAAAATTAGTAGAGAATCGATCGGTATGAGTTCCACTGGACTTTAAAGCATCTGCAATGCTTCCAATTGGATCACCGGGCTTCGATCTTTGTAAAATTAAGGCTTTTACGGAAAGTCAGGAGAGATTATAATTTAAGAAAACTTTCGTACTGAAGAATTCTATTAGAGATTTACCTTCCCTCAGTGCATGAAATGTATCGACATTATCAAAGAACACCGAACCAGCACTTTTGAATCCTTTTTTGTTTCTCTTTCGAGGCGAAATTATTAAGCTTCGTTTTCCGAAATTTTCGGCGCCGATAAAATCGGCTAACTTAGCGCCGCGATCGGACCAGAGAAGCTCAATATTTTATCAAAAGATCGTCGACTATCCAGTAATTTAGATAGTCTCCAAAGAATAAACCTAATATATTCTTGTTGCTATCTACTTCTTCCAGATATTACAGTTCCACTATATGGCCGAATGGTTGTTCTAAAAGCACCACTTGACCGAAGAACTTGATACTTGCAGATAAAAACTTCGAGCAATGAACTGGTAATGGCCAAGGTTCAGAACTATTTTTATAAGCAATCAAAACTTCTGGTTTTAATAAATTCAGTAAGGCTGATTTTCGGAACCTTGCAGGCCAGTTAATACTACACTACCGAGGTTGGAACAGCTCATGCGTTTTTACTTTCACGGAAGTAAAACGGGACTAAAGATCTCTACAAACCTATCAGCTGGTATTTGATTCGGTATGATATAGATTGTTGAAAGGGATTAGTCATGGCGTCACCTCTAAAAGCTTCCCTTGATGTTCTCAAAAAAAGTGGTTCCCAGTATCCCGCTCGCCTGCGATGGATAAGAGGTATAGTATTATCCGGGCAATTTGTCGATGTAACAATGAAGCCACCAGTAGCTCCTTGCTGATTGACGCCCGTCAAAACCAAATGGCCCAAAATCTTGAGGAGATCCGGGGATAACTACCTTTGGATGGACGACGTTTGCAGTTTTCCTAATTGTTGGAAAATCCGGGTGTTCGCCATCTATTGCATTTTTAGTTATGAAACATTTTTTGAGGTATTTCAAGGACAGGACTAAAACTAAAGTTTCTATATTGTCTCTGTAACCTTAGTGCTAACTGGGCACCCGCGAGCAGGATATACATAGGACAGAACAAAACTTTTATATTCCGATCGACATTACACGCAAGCTTTAGAAAGGGCTCAACTTGCGAACCGCTGCCAACGAAATCTTCAAATAAAACTATGTGGCTTATGTTTTTCACCAAGATTCCGGACAATTTCGGTATCTATAAATTGCTGTCGCTGCCATGATTTACGATGAGCATACCATGTATATCGTGGCCTTCCGTGTAGATTATTTTTTCCCAAAAAGCTACGTAGCCCAAAACTGTCAGTAATCTCAGTGAGCAAAGTCCTATTTAATATTGATTTTTAAATCTGCATCTGCCGTTGTAGAGAATACATTTAATTTTTGATCGTTCATCAACCAAGATACTACGTGACGGCTGAATGCTGTTCGGTAAGCTGCATCAAGTTCATTGTCGCCAAAGAAAATTAGGTGACGCAATAGTACAAATAAAGATTTCTGGTCGTCATCAGTTTCTGCAGATCCAATCCATCGCGCCAACCGGAAGATAAAATCTCCATGACCACCATGTTTTGTGACGTCATATTCATTATAGAGCTCTCGTGACAAAAAACTCTATGTCCTTCTTAATATCACTTATGCCAATGGATCCGTCGTAGTCTTCTTGGCACCAAATCTGTAGTTTCCGTTGTAGTTCAATAGGTGTCATCTTTTTAAACCATTCATCACGTATATATTCAGCAATTTGTATGGAAAAACTTGGTGGTACGGCATTTCCGATCATTCTGAAGTTTACTTGATCTGAGCCGAAAGAATTTATAACTATCAGGAAAACTTTGTATGCGTGCTGCTTCACGCACAGTAAAACCTCGGTGTTGATCAGGATGTAAGAAATACCGTGGTTGCCCAAATCTCGTGTCAACTGTTGGCGATACATCATTCCAATGTGGGCGTCTATATTTTCCATTAAAAGTGTGCGTTATATCGATATAATCTTCGACACGCTTAGCATATCCTTTTTAATAAGACTATTTAAGATCTCGCTAGTATCTGATCCATATGACTTATCAATATAATAAGGCTCTACTGGATCGGCATCGCCGTTGCTCCGCCGGCGGTTTTGCCGCCGTAGTCTGGAAATGATCTCTAGTATTGATATCTCCGTATCATTAACTTGCCCGAATACTTCTGGTATATTCCATGTGTGAATTGAAGATATACCACACCTAACGTTTGATAATTTTTTGACCTTGAGAAATTCGCCGCGAAATCTTATAGTCATTACCCTCTTCTGAAAGGGGATAAATTTGACCATTTATAATATCTTCAGACCCTCTAAGAATGTCACTTAGCCTCTTGGGACTTTTTATGCTTTTAGGTTTAGGTTCAGTGGCTTCTCGTCTAAAACGGCGGTTATCAGGACTCTGGTCCGAGATTGAGCTATTCCAAAATCAGAGACGAGATAGGACTTGGACGTTACCTTGTAATCTGAACTTTCCAGCTTCGAGACGGTTTCTTCATAATGATATTTATTAGTGGGGCTAAGTAGGCCCTTAACGTTTTCAATCAATACCAACTTTTGGTTTGGCAAGACATGCGATTTCTGCGACGTTTAGCAGATGCTTGTTTCTTTCATCTGTTGGATCATTTTTTCCGGCGGTAGAAAAAACCCTGACAAGGTGGACCAGCTATTAATATGTCAGATTCAGATACCTTTTTGAATTACGTCGGCGTCTGGCTTGCTTAGGTCAGCTAACCTCACAGTTGCGCCTGTGTTTCTCTGAAGTGTTTCCAATGCATTTACGTCGTGATCAAATGAGCAATGCTGTTGAAATCCGGCTCGTTCGAAGCCTAAATCTAAACCGCCACAACCGCTGTATAAGCTGGCATATTTAATTTTTACTGGCACTTGTATGTCGGGTCCCGATCTGGATGTACTGAGCAAGACTCCTTGCTGTCGTATGGTTCATTCCTGTATCAAACCTGAAGGAGATCTGAGACCAGCTTTGGTGATAGTTAAGGTGCCAAGGTATGTTTGGCTATGCGAGCAGCTTATGTGCGTCTTCGAAAAGGTTTTTCGAGCTGGCCAATGCCGTTGTGGCTTTCGAAACCGGATGAAACGTACGCCGTATGAGTATGTTGGTCGGTAGCATGGTTTGATGAGGCCAAGGTGTCTAGGTTTTGTGAACGATCGTAGGGCGGGGATCCTTGATAAGTACTTGACGCTGAAGTTACCTATGCTTTTAGTGCTAGGATGGAAGTTGCGAATGTTGGTATACCCATTACATCAAGGCCGGGCGTCGAAACTCTTATAGATCCTGTGTTATTAGGCTCTTCATACTGAAACGTAGAGAGACTGGAGAACTTGAGGCCGCTTCCTGTAAGCTTGGTCTTCGCTTCCTGCACCAGAGTATCGCGATAACTGTCAATATCGTTCGAAACCACTCGGTTAACCAGTTGCAACACCCCACCAGTATGAAGCAGCCGTGATGCGAGTTCGAGCTGTCTTCTTTCGAGTGCTTCGCGGTTTTCACGATCAGAGTGAATACCAATCTCATTGTAGATTTTGGTCATGCTTCGGGCCTTGTGTACACCCATGAACCACATCGTTACTGCATCAAACGGACTTTGCTCTTCAAGCCAGATTTCGAACTGCGGATCACGAAGTAACATGTCTGCGTTAATAACAGAGATTTCGCTTGGAGCGGGTATACGTCCTTTTCGGACTTCTATACTAAATTGGCCGCTCAATTGCCGTTTAGATTTGAGGCGCTGATGTGCCATTGGGATTAACTCTAAGCCGAGTAGCTTTACTGCTCCCGAAATACAATCGGGGTTCTCATCAACGCCAACGATCGAGCTTTGTAAAGGTGGTAGTTCGGATTTTATAGCTTCAATCCCATGCCCGAGACCGCAACCTATATCAAAAACTTTTTTGATATTTCCAACCGAGACAAGATTGAGCGCTAGCTGATGATAGAGGCCTTGGGCCTTATATCGTTCCGCATTTTGGTTCCACCCACTAGCGTAACGCGCTTGAGCAACCTGAAGCTGCTTGTGCGGCGGTGCGGAGAGGATGGGACCATGACAGTCGTTGTGAAGATCACCGCTGCCGCAGGGACAGGGCTCATGTGGTTGAAAGTCCATCATACGCCCTAATCGACCCAATTAACCTTTGCTTTGAGGCATACTCATAAACCAGTCGTTTGGAAAAGTAAGTCATCAAACCGCTAAGCTCATCACGCCGCATGGAGTGGTCACCGCCCTCCCTGATGGTATCTTAACACACCTTAAGGGTATTTTTAAGGAGTCAGGCATGGGCCTGAACATGACTGCCCTCCTTCTTTTTGTCCCTGTGCAGCTGAACTATGCAAGCTTTTTGATATACGCTTGTACGGCCGGAAGTGGACTGTGCCCCACCGTACGTCGAAAGGCCGCTTCGAGCGCAAATGACCACATCCGGAGGTTGGTAGTTTTTATGTATTAAGGCTCTGCGCAAGTTTCGTGTCGCAAGCGAAAGGGCTGCACTCGTACGACGTAACCTTCACTGCCTAACATCCAATGAACAGGTTGTGCTAGTTACTGAGATTATCTGCAAATGGTACGAACGGCTACTTTAGGCAATGACACCTTGCCATAAACTGTCATTTTTTCCAGTGACAGAGACTGTGGGCGCAACCGGCCGAAAACCTGCCCGAGCTGAGGTAACTAGCTTCAGGGGCCTTGTTTTCAGCCTTGCGGCTTGCAGGCCGCACCAGCCTCTTGACGCAGGATCCTGTTCGTCTCCTAGTTTGCAGCGGCGAAGGCTGCTCCGAAGAACAGGCACCAGCTCAGTCGGACTTAATCGCAGACACGTCACTCAGAAGGGCAGGGTGACAGTGTTTAGCCATTGCAGTGCTGTCTCTACCACTTGGCCAATCTTCTCACCGACAAGAACCCCTGCGAGCTGAACAGTGACGCCGCCGACGACCGCGACACCGCCCGCTGAGCCAATCGTCGCCATGAAGCTGTCGACGGACTTGTCGAGTTTCTTGCCCATCCAGAAGAGGACTTTTTGCAGCCGTCCTGTTGCCTCGAGCACGACCTCTACGTCGGGCTTTTCGTTAGCTAGCTCTGCATCCATCTGGTCGATGGCATCGGTTGCTTCGATCTTCAGCTCGACCGTCAGTGCCGGTTGCTCTGGCGGTTGATTGTGCCCAATCCCGCCATGCGACGGCGGGTCTTGAGCAAGGAGCGCGCGCAGCTCGCTAGTTTGCGGCGCAATGCCACGCGTTCCTCGTGTTCAAACGGATCGCCAAAGGCGGGAACGACGCCGTTTTCTATCCGCCGCTGAATATCTTCTAAGGCCGGTGAAGGGGGCTCGTTATAGTGTTCGGCCATTGCCCCGTCGCGGGCGGCTATCTGATCAGGATGATTTGGACCTGGGGCCCATTCTATCGTGCCGTCTGATTGTACCTCTAGGACGGCTTCCTGAATAACCTCAAAGGGCACTATGTCGCTAAACTCGTCTTGGAGCTGTTCGTCGGCATCGTAGGGTCCGCCCCAAGGATAGCGATAGGGAGAGTCGCCAGGGTCTTCCTTGTCCGCGTAGGGCATCTCGTTCTGAGGGTCTTCAAACATGCCTCGAAACCAGTGGACCATATACTCGATCTGCTTCGTCCGAGCGAAGCGCTTGAGCCTAGACGAGGTAACGTAGTTCTCTGGATCGTCCGGTGAGTAATATCGGGCTGCCACGTCCTGTCTTTCGTTAAAGGTTCAGACTGCGTCGCTAATGTCACCGCATTGATGTAAGCGATGTACTTACCGCCTCGTACCGTTTCATCTCGACCACCGGCAGGACAAGAGCCTTTATACGCTTAAGGTAGTCAGCTCTCCTAGGGGCACGAGCAAATCCCAACATATCGCGCAGTAAACAGTCGTTTTTAGGAATTCCAATCAAAATCTTCAATCTCCCGCCAAGGATTCGCACTGAGTGCCACAAACGGTGGTTTCGGGCTCAGAGTAAGGCAGAGTGACCTAGAAGGAGGGATCACAAGACCAGCTTCGAGGGATCGACACCTGCGTCTTCTAGTCGTCGCCCGGCGGCAAGCTGCACCTCCGGATTGAACTCCTTACTGTGTTTTTAGGACCAGTGCCTCGCCGGTAAGCTCGGGGCAGCCATAGTCGATCAAGATCCTGAAGCCGTCTGTCGGGGTCTTGCTGGTCGCGAACCCGATCAGGGTCTCCTTTACGCCGACACGGGCGACCTTCTGGCGCGTCCGGGACAGCCTGATGGTCTTTCCTCGCTCCTCGCTGTGCATCTCCTCAAATGCGTGGATCGTCTTCCAGAAGTCGTGCTCGAGCGTGCCGGGCTCTTCTTTCGGAAGTATCTCCACCAAGCGCCGGAAGGCGGCTTCCTCTACATCGGTCGCGCTGAGCCTGCGGGCATTGGCTCTAAAGTTGCGGAGCTTGGCGGGGTCCGTAGTGGCCGCGATCGCGATCAGGACGTTCTTGTGATCAGCCATGGGGGTTCCGCTTACGATGCACGGACGATGACGGCTGCGACGGGAGGCTCCACAGCGAGGAGTGTGTAGCTCTTGATCGGCTCGCCGGTAACATACTCCCTGCGTGGAGTGCCCGCGTCGTCGAGAAGCGGCTCTGCGCCGACCGCCTTCTTGATGTACCAGCCTAGGTACATGTTGAGCGGCATCTTTCCGGGCGCCTTGTCAGCATAGGCGTCCACGCCGATCACCTCCTCGTAGAGAGCCCGAATGTTTGGGATGGCCATCATCGCGCGAAAGACAGTGAGCGTGAAATGCTCGTCCGCTTTTCCCGCGTCACGGATCTCGCGGGCTACGGTCTGCGCCATCTCGTAGAGGGCCGTGGTGTTGTCGATCTCCCGCCGCCGATCAGCCGGTAGGTGTTCGTAGACGGCGCGTTCCAGCGCGCGCTGCATGAAGGCGGAGGGATCGATCCCAGCTTCGGAGGATAGCGACTTGATGAGGTCGGCCACATCGCTCCGGAGGCGTAAGGAAATTCGGGTTGTACTATCAGTCATAATTTACAAACTCCACCAGTGTATGACTGCTGATATACAGGGGAAGTCTGCTGAGTCAACAGGTGAATGACACCTGTTAAAAGTCTTGGCCTACATCAGACCCAATCCACATTTGTCTTGGATTGGCGCTGTTCGAGCAGCCTGCAGAGGAAGGCTTAAGCCAACGCGACCGACCTCTACGCCGCCTGCTGTAAGCCTTAACGTACCCGACTTTTTCAACGCCGTTCTAATCCGTACTCATGAACTCGGGGGCCACGCCTCTCGGGCATCCTCATTGACCAAGCGGATGACCGACCGCACTGAAAACGTCTGTAAAATCGAGCTTCCGCAGACATGTACGGCACATGGTGGTCGCCGTCTTGTAACGTTTTTACGCCGGTCTCGATTGTGGCGTTGCGGTAAGTCAGATCGTGACCCTTGCGGTTCAGGACAGGGACGAAGGGCGTTACTTCCCGCGTTAAGGGGGTAAGCCAGAAACGGTGGTTTTTGGAACGTGGTGAATGGCGGTTCTGAGCCCAAACTTCCGACACTTACTTGCACCTCTAATGTCGGCTTCTAGTTCAGGAATAATCTAAATGGTTTGCCGGACGAAAACAGTGCTCAAAAACCCTTCAACAAAGGGTTGTTAGCACAAACCACGATAGCGAGTACGTTTATGCTAGCGTAAGATCATAGGGGAACATTCGAGAAATTTTGCGTTGCCACCATTCCAGCGTAGGTTTTTCACCGGAAACAAGATCAACTTCTTTTAGAAATTCCCACCAAAGGTTCGGCAGATCATGAAGATCATTGTAAAGGATGCTGGTTTTACTTTCATGTAACTTTAAGATGACAAAGCCGAGGCGGGTCATGCTCGCTGGCCGCGTCATATCTGAAATTGAGTTCTCCATTTTTTCCAGCGACGTTCCTTGTGCTTACCGTGCTTCGTCGTATTAGCAACGTCTACACAGAGACCCTGATGAGGTATTTTCGCGTCTACCAAATCAGTAAAGTCCTGTTCCTTTACCCTGAACTTTTTCTTGCGTTCTTGTTGCATCCATCGTGTTCTCGCCCAGTTTTCCAAAGAAGACGCTGAAATACATGCATTGAGTGCTAAGTAAGCGAGCGGCTCATGTTCTTCCGGAAATGATCGTTGGACGTCTCCGAAAGCATCCACATCCCAATACATTTTAGACCATGCTGCGCGGATGTCCCCGATGATGAGCGTATGGAGCGCCGGTAGTTTCTCAGATTTTTCAGGCCTGTTTCTCATAGTATTTATTCAACCTTCAAAATTTCTCTCAAGGCTGATTTTGCTCCACTATGATGATCGCCTTCTAGAAACTCTGTTGTCGAATAAGTCCTTTTTCCCGTATTCTGAGCCAAACCTTTAACTGTGACGTAGTCCCAATGGTGCGTGACCACACTTTTTTCTGCATCAAAGTTCCACCAGTCCTCGTATTGTCCTAGGTGTCCCTTTGTAACTTCGTAAAACTGTTTGCTCATTCATCTGTCCTTATAAAATAATGATAGTCGCTTTCGTCCTTTATAATCGGCTTTGTGGGACGCTGCGATAAGTGTCCAGTTTAGGTCAGAAATATGATACGCGAAAGGTAACTTTATCCGGCACTGCCGTCATTCAGACGTGTGCCAAAAACCCTCGTTTTTGGCACACGCATCCCCTGCCCTGTTTTTAGCTGCCACAAACCCGCTTCAAAAGCCGAACAGTAGATACACGTTTTTGAACTGCACCGGCTTACCCATCCATGCAAGCTTTTTGATATTAGCTCGCATGGCGACCGATGGGGCTGAGCTATATAAAACAGGGGTTTCATGGGTTCTTCGCGCTTCACCTCTTCCGGTATGCACGCTTTCCCGCTATAATGGGTGCGTAGCCTGCAAGGATTGGCCCCATGACACCCCCTCCGAAACCGGCACGGAACCGCGGCAAGGTGGTGGGCAAGAAACCCCCGCTCACCCCTGACGAGGTCAGCCTGATCCGGCTCTTGCTGCGGCAGGACAGCCGGACGCAAGCTGCGGCGGTCCGTGACTGGCGCTGTTTAACGTGGCCACTGGATACCTGCTTCCGGGGCTCCGACTTGGTGCGGCTGCGGGTCGCCGATGTGGCCACCCCGCTCGGGGTGCGCGAGATTGTCGAGATCCGGCAGAAGAAGACCGAGACCCGGAATGCCCGCCCCGTGCAAGCGCGGCTGTCGGCGGTGACGCGCGACAGCCTGCGCGTCTACAGCCGCCAGCGAGCGGCCGCTGCACAGCTGGCTGTTCACCGGACAGGGCGTGCGCTGGTCGCATTCACACCTGAGTGAAAGCCAGCTCTGGCGGCTGTTCAAAGGCTGGCTGATACGGGCTCGGCTCGATCCCGCGCTCTACGGGCTGCACTCCCTGCGCCGCACCTTCCCGACCTATATCCACCAGCAGACCGGCAACCTACGGGCTGCCCAGCTCCCTGCTGGGCCACGTCAGCATCGAGAGCACGAAAGAATACATCGGCACCGAACAGGCCGAGGCCCTCGACATCGCCCGCAAATACCATCTCTGATGATCGCGCAGACCTATCTGGCGAAACGCAATCCAGTGAAGAACTGGGCGTGGCTGGAAGAGTCGAACACAGCAGCGTAGGTTAGCTTGATTGCGGGCCTAATCATCTTTTGATGCTCCATCCGTGCGGGATGAGGGATTACATCGTCTTCATCAACAGATGCAGGGGTGTAGGTCACATTCAGCAGGCGCTGAGGGACGACAAGTTCGTGGGAAAGGTTTGCGTTCAGTCTCTCAATGATAGTTTTAGAGTATAACGGTATACCATCGAGGTCATCCCAATCGCTTTCCGGACGCTGAAATAAATCCAGTCCGCCTATAAATACTGATTCAACAAGATAGCCTTTCTTTTTTTTTCTTGTTGGAACGGTAACGTCCAGTACGTGCCCACGACCAGGTAGTTGGATGAAGTTTGCGCCCGCAGCCGATAGTGTGTCCGCAATAAATTCAAAACTCGCCTTAAGTTCGGGTATTTTTTGTAAGTCAAATACTTCGTCAAAATATTTACTTTTGATCTTGGGGCGGAGGTTACCTGTCGAGTCAAAAAATATCTCGAATAGCATCCCGTCTAACAACGCCTTCCGCTTCAATTTGCCAAACTGTGCAGTGCGCGATTTGAAGTCTTCGATAAAAACGTCAGCGGCTCCAGATGATCCACAAGCGGCTTGATATATATTTCGACCAAGGACGAATAGGTTGTTAATACTCATCGGCTTAACGCTTTTTTCATCAAGCTTCAGTAATGCCGGATTTTGAACATACCAATTATAGCTCTTCAAACCTTCTATAATTTTATGTGACAACTTAGAGTTGTCGAGGCCAAACAGGCCATCTGCAAGAGCGGTTTCGTCATATTCCTTAACTATTTTGTCGATACCTAGATTGAAATAGAACTCACCGGCTAAGGATGTGTGTTCCCATGTAGTCTGCTTACCTTGGCTGGCGGCGGCGACGGTGTTTCTTACCCGCTTGAACATTGTCTCGATGGGGCAGTCTTTTGTGTCAATGTGCTGCAACAGAGCCTCAGTATAAGTGCCATTCCGTCCGACCCCATCAGCAGCGGTTTCACCGGGGGACGTTGCAAATCCTATGATCGTGCCTTTCGGGGCATAAACAGACGCAAGGCCGCGCATGGCTATATCCCGATGCCACGCCCTCTTCCAAGGATTGTTTCGGCACGCATCCAACACAATAATCTTGGTTAATGCCTTGGATTTTGCCAATACCTCTACAACCTTATCCAAGGAGAGTGAGCTGTATTTTGCATCAATCTCTGAAGAGTCGTCTGTGTCGATGGCTAGCAAATAATTGCTACCATCAATTTGCATACCATGACCGGCGAAAAAAACATTCCGACATCATGGGTTTTGAGAAGATCACCAAATTCTTTAAGCTTTTTTTCCATGGCCGCTTTTGAGCAGTCTGTCCCGAGTATCACCTCAAAGTCGTAGGACTTTAGTTTTTCACTTATGTCCAAAGCGTCGTTGACAGGATTTTCGAGTTCGCCACCTGCGGGATACTCCGCATTCCCTAAAACCAGAGCTGCCATTTTTTCTTTTCAACTTAAATCTCCCTTGCCGACGCACATACTTGCGTTCTCAAATGTTCATAACCGTTCCGCTACTCGTAATTTTTTGAATCTCCACCCAGTCCGCGCGTCGTGCGCCCGGTTGTTCCGGCATGGAATTTTGGAAATAAGTGGCTCAGTCGGTAACCATGAGATGCACCGGGTAAGCGATCCATCCGCTCATAGCTTTCCACGGTAACAAGACCGTTGATGTTCAGAATCCCAAGAGCGCGCTTAATGCGCTTAATCGGGACACCCGCATAGTCGCTGATTTGATCGTAGGTGATCCGGGTCACGTTCTGTTTAGTGTCACGCCGCGCCGCGAGCGCTGAGATAGATTTTCACGGCATCCAGCTCTGCCACCTTACGAAGATAGAAGTCTTCGAACATCGGCATAGCTCCATTGCCATCGTATAAAGGTTTCGCAGGCAGCGCGGCCCAAGGACGCCCCTTGCCGTAGTTTGTGAGTTGGAATGTGCTGCGCCCGTTAGCTTCGCGTATCACCAAATTACGTGCTGCCAGAATTTCGAGACCATCGGCAATCTTGGTGCGGCTTACGCCAGTTGCGGCAAACAGGTCGTTGTATGTCGCGCGAGCGATGCCCTCTTCCAGATCAGCGCGATGCGCGATTGCCATCAGAACCATGAGAGCTGCTGTTTCCGGATGCCCCGGCCTCGGCACGCCACTTGAAGGCTGAAAGCCCGCCTTCTTCCATCCAAGCAGACGGCAGCTTTACCCACTGACGCATGTTCATTTGCGACGTTCCTTCGTGATGGCGTGAAGGACTACGTGCAGCGCAAATCCGGCTACACCTACAGCACTAATTCCAAGGAGAAGCGCGAGGATGATCGGGGGTGCTGAGAGCAGCGAGGAGAGAACGTCATCAGAGGGGCATGTGGGTAATCCTTGGTTTGAACTTTTTGCGTCGATTATGTCCAAAAATACGATGCCCGTTATTTTCTATCTAGATAGACTTCTCTGAAGTATTCTAAATTATACAAAAAAACACTATATTTTTCAAAGTACTATATGATAAATAACTATCTTTGTAAGAACCTATTTCAGTCCATAAGCTGAACTCTATAGACTGAAATGGCGGAAATCTGCGATGTCGCGGTGCAGACTTGCCCACAATGCGTTCAGCCGACCTCATTCATGTGGAGCATAGTATTGCGGTCATTATGTTATCGCCACCTCCTCAGCCCCCCTGTATAATGCGTTCAAGTCAGCGTGCCGGACTCGAAACTGGCTCCGGCGCTTGATCAGCGGCTTTGCTGATCCCGCAGCTTCCATCTTGATGCCCGGATCGTAGTAAACGCTTCCGGCTGAAACCGCCGCCAGCAGGAGGGAGCACGTCAGTTCCTTCGCACAACTGGACTACACCTCCATAGCTGTACTCCGGCGGTGGGAACTGCATGAGAGACGGCACATAGACGGCCTTGGCGTGCTTGCGGTTCCAGTGGGCCATAATGCCCCGGAACCCCCATGAAGCTGCGACAGTGTTGTCGCGGTCCAGCAGGACAATCCCGCCGTCGAAATCTGTGATCTTCCCCGTTGCCGCGTCGAACCCGTCAAGGCGCAGCATGAGGCCGGTGTCTGCGTGGAAATCACGGCTGGCGGTGTAGATCCCGCCGAAATTGATACGGTCTGCCTTGCCCGACTTATCGGCATAGCCATAGCGGTTCAGAAACGCCGCGACACCCTCATCCCGGTACAGCCCGCCGGTTGGTTCCGGCGTCATCAGGGTCACAGCGCCTTTTGCACGGTAGCTGGTAAAGTCGTTTACCCCGTATTGCTTGACCTCCCAGCCCATAAAGTCCGGATCCGCATAGCCGTTCGGAGCGATGCCCAGCTCAGCTTCCAGCGTATAGCCGCCGCCGTTGCGGGCGCTGTAGGGGGGCCGGCACCCCTGCCCTGCCCATCTTCTGCGATGCGATCCAGCCTTTGGCGTGAATCCGCCGGAGCGCGGCGAGCAGTGCTTCCTTCGGGTCGGTGCCATCTTGGCGCAGTTTTTCCAGATCGTGAAAGACGCCGGTCGTTTCGAGACCGGACGCTGCTGCGTCAAAGGTGTGGGCAACGGGATCGTCAGCTGCAACGACATGACCCAGAACCCGGCCATCGGCACAGATCCCCAAAAACAGCACTCT
Organism: Loktanella sp. M215; assembly: GCF_021735925.1. NCBI lineage: Bacteria > Pseudomonadati > Pseudomonadota > Alphaproteobacteria > Rhodobacterales > Roseobacteraceae > Loktanella > Loktanella sp. M215. Next base: position 7,571 of record NZ_WMEA01000011.1, on the reverse strand, counting down.
GCCTTCGTCGCGCGACCTCATCAGCACGACTGGTGCACGTTTCGCTCCGCGCAAAAAGCCGGACATCCGCACCTCGGGATATTTCGGATACAGGATTAGCTGCGCATCGGGTGCGGGCGTCGGGCCGTCAGCATCGAGCCAGAAGAAACGAACCATGGCTTTGGCCCTGTCTCGGACGCTGCCCGCGCGGTCACTGTCGTCACCCTCGACCGGACCATGCGGAATGATGTTCAGGGCGCCAAATCCGCCGCCCAGATAAACCTGATTTTTGAGTTGTCATTCGGAGCAATTCGCTTGGCGTAGAAACGTACCGCCCCATGGGCAGCCATCTGGTCAAGCAGGCGGGTGAGCGGCGTTATCAATCCATTGGCCTTCAATGCAGAATTCATCTGCATCAGAGGACAGCCAGTGCGCTATTGAGTCAATGACATGACCGGGTGACAGACGCCCCCTGCCCTTCCAGAGCACATTCCCAGACAACGCCACATCGCCAGCCGGCGGCCCGGGCAGCTGTCCATGTGGCAGCGTCCCGTTCCTGATTGCGGCCGATCTTGGCCCGCCAGAAGTCCTCACGGCTCTTAGGCCAGTGAAACAGCGGGCAGCTGTGCCCGTGCCAGAAGCAGCCGTGGACCCAGAGCAGCGCATGATATTTAGGAAAGACCAGATCCGGCCTGCCGGGGAGGTCACGGCCCTGCAGTCTGAATCTGAACCCCTGTGCGTGCAGTCCTTTGCGGATGATCAGCTCAGGTTTTGTATCGCGGCTGCGGATGGCCGCCATATTGCGACTCCGGGTTGCGGGGTCATGGACATCAGCCAACTTTGCGCAGGTCCTGCCCTTCGGTCAGCGACAGAATGTGCGGCCGCATCAGGCGGGCCACCTCGGCAAAAACCGGCACTGCAACCGAATTGCCGAACTGTTTGTAAGCCTGTGTGTCCGAGACCGGGATCCGGAAGCTGTCGTCATAGCCCATCAGGCGTGCGCATTCCCGCGGTGTCAGACGGCGCGGGTTCTGGCCCGGGCCACGGCTGACGAGGATCTCAGAGCCGTCCTTGTAGTAGCGTGCAGACAGTGTCCGCGAGATGCTGTCAGGCGTCACCAGACCGAACCCGAAACCGTTGCCGGCCGCTTTGTGCTTGGCCGCGTATCCCTGCAGGTACTGCCAGAGCTTGTCGCTGAGCGTATATTTGTCGCTCACCTTTGCATCGGACCTACCGTGAAGTGACTTTCAGGCACTTCAGTCCCGGTTTCAGGATGCAGAACGTCGCGCATACCGCGCCCCGCCCTGCCAGCCAGAACAAGATCATCGAAGGAAAAGCCGGTCTTTTCGCGGAAACCTACCATAACGATCCGTTCGCGGTGCTGAGGTACGAAGTTCGCTGCATCGATGATCCGGGTATGCAGCGTATAACCCAGCTCCTCCAGTCAGCTTGCGTTTGATCACATCAAACGTGCGGCCCTTGTCATGGCTTTTTGAGGTTCTTGACGTTCTCCAGCAGGAACGCTGCCGGCCGGTGGTGCATCAGAACACGCAGCACGTCGAAGAACAACGTGCCCTGGGTTTCATCCTGAAATCCGTGCAGCCGGCCTAAAGCATTCTTCTTGGAGACGCCCGCGATGGAAAATGGCTGACAGGGAAAACCTGCAACCAGAACGTCGTGCTCGGGGATGTCAGCGGCGTCCACCTCACGGATGTCACCCGCGATCGGCCGGTTGTCCGGGAAGTTGGCGTGATAGGTCTTCTGGGCAAAGGCATCCCATTCCGATGTGTAAACACAACGCCCGCCCGCACTGGCCATCGCTTTGCGCAATCCGCCGATTCCGGCGAAGAGATCGATGAAGGTGAAGGCTCCTTCAGGTTGTGCGCCCTTGTGCGTATCGATATGCATACGCAGCAGATTGATGACACCGTCCCGCGGCACTTCTTCGCCCCGTTTCCACCGGTAGACGTGGCCTTCAGAGTATCCGAGCACCTTAGCAGCCTCAGCCACACTCCAGCCTGTCTGCTGAACCAGCATTTCAAATTCGGTCATATGGTAAACGCTCCCAGTGCCCAGACATCTGGGAATATTTCTGACACTGTGTCGTGATACCTCCCAAAATACAAGAACATTGTAAAAACAGAGCTGCTATATGTAGTAACTTTCGCCGCTGCAGGGCATCACAAACCATCAGACCTGTGATGCTGAGACTATGACAGCCTCGCTTTTAGCCGCCGCAGAAAATCCATGCGTTCGTGCAAAATGGCAATTATGACCGGACGGCTCTCGCTCAGCCAGACGATGTAATGATGCTGGCATTGGTGAACACGGACGCCGTCTGGCAACTGGTCATTTAGCTTTGGAGCGCACCCGGGCCATTATTTAAGGCTTCGCAACATGCCTCTATCTGATTGAAGTACATCTCAGCCTGATCAAAGCCCCACTTGCGATAGGTATCATGCCAGATGTCGCGCAAATCTTCCTCTGCCGCTAATGTAAGGTCGTATGACTGCATAGCTGCAGTTATAGCCCCGCCTGCTTGTGTGCGTCCCGCCGAATGTCCGCTATGGACTTCACGGAAAGCTCGCCGCGCCGGGCTTGCTCAATCCGCGGCTTAAGGAAATTGGCGGGGCTATGACCGCACGGGCCTCGCTCATGTCGTCCAGAGAAGGCGTGTCCCCAAGTGTCCGGCTCAATACATATTCTTTGATGCTTTCGCCTTTCAGCGCAGCAATGGCTTTCAGCTTTTGATGCTGCTCGGGCGTAATGTCGATTGAGAGTCTGGGCATGAGATCGAACTAGCACGTTCTGCCACACAAAACAACATTTGTGTGGCTTGCTTCCACCCCCTCCAGAGTCTACCTATTATCTGGTATCTTTACTTATCCGGTAATCTTATATATCCAATTAATCAATATATCCGGTTACTTAAAATATCGGATAAAATAAGGGAGAAGTTATGCCCACAGTTGTCATCGCTTCGCCAAAAGGTGGGGCCGGAAAGTCCACTACGGCTGTCCTTTTGGGAACCGAACTTGCCCATGCAGGTGCAAATGTTGTCATGCTGGACTGCGACCCAAACCAGTCCCTGACTTTGTGGTCTGACAAAGGTCCAGTACCTGAACGGATCACCGTTCTGTCGAACGTCAGCGAGTCCGACATCGTGAAAACAATCAAGCGTCATGACACAGACGGCCAGATCGTCATTGTTGACCTTGAAGGGGTAGCCTCCCGCTTAGTCTCGCGCGCAATATCTCAGGCTGATCTGGTCATTACCCCCATGCGAGCCACCACCTTGGACGCAACGATTGGTGTACGAGCTTTACAGCTTATTGCGGAAGAGGAGGAAGCACTGGACCGGAAAATTCCTCACGCTGTCGTCTTTACTATGACGAAGGCCATTAAGTCCAAGCAGCACAGTGGGATTGCGGGCTCACTAACCGAGCAGGGCGTGGATCTGATTAATCCCCCTCTGATGGAGCGCGCTGCCTTTTCTGCGCTTTTTGAGTTTGGCGGCGATCTGCATAGTATGCCCGCGCAAGGTAATATGGATAGAGCCATCGAGAATGCCGCGCAGTTTGCGCAAGCTGTATATCAACGACTAGCCGGTGAGGTGGAAAATGACTGAGAAGCCCTTCAATATCGACCTTGGCCGCCTGAAGACGCGCGAAAAAGACAGAAGCGCACAAGCTGTAGAGAAGACGGATAAGGCAGGAGAAACCCTTGGTTTTTGTTGCACGGGAGCCCCAAAAGAAGCGCGGTCGCAAACCAAGCCCCCGCACTGATCAGGTTCATGCCAAAGTAATGCCTGGTATTTCAGAAGAGATTGCCAACGAAGCAAGGCGTCGGGGCGTTCAGCAAGGGGTCATCATCGAAGATGCGTGGGCCATGTATAAAAACAAATCCGGTATCTAAAATTATCCGGTATTTTTTCTATTCTGCACCCATTTTCTGCAAAATCCCAGAAATGCTGCTTCGGGATTGCGGGGCGTCTCAGGTAACCATTTTCGCCACTCCCGCTCCAGATAATAGACGTCATGGCCAGACACGAGCATACGTGCAGTCTCGTAGACATCCGGATCAAGCTGCGGCGCTGTCGCCTGTGGCAACACCAATTTGACGCTCTGCCTGTTCGAAAAAACGACCATGTCATCCTGCTCGTCCAGTTCAATGGAATAATCAGGCATATGGTCATGTGACCGGTCTTCCAGGACAATATTCATGACCAAACGTCGAAACTCTCGAAGCGTGGAGTTCGACCCGCATTTTTTCTGAAGTAACAGCAGACTAACCCGCCATTGTTTCTGTGCACCACAGTGTTTGCGCGCAATTTCATAAATGCGCCGTTCCAGTGGCTTACGGAGGCGGAAGTAGTCTCGATGGAGGGTCAAGACCTCCTTTGACTGGATAGCATTAAATACCCAATCAGATAGCTTAACCTCCACTTCCTGCATCCGCCCATCACGTGTTTCACGCACGATCTCGGCACTTTCGATCAATCCAAAAGTTCTAAATACTTCCTGACCGCCCGTCACAATGTTTGTACTGATCCGGGTTCCGGCAAGCCTTTCTAAGGCAGCCTTCAATTGAGCATATCCAGATCCAGCTGTGTTACGATTGGTCGCAACCAGCATATCGAATGCACGAAAACGAACTGCTGGAGAGACCTTTTTACCATCGTTGATAGCAGTCATAAGTTGACTGATGCAGTAAATCAAAATGTCCCTGTCATGTACGGTTGCAAGTCCGTCTACTGAAGGCTTGATCGCAATCTTTATGCCATTGTGTTCATACTCACGGACACGAGTGTCCGGTTTTGGTCGAAAGCGAAAAGATCGGATGCTCCATTGAAGCCATATCAGCTTTAGGAACGGCATCAAAAATATCGCAAACGAAAAAATCCCCTTGAGGGTGCCTGTCTGGCAAAAGAGGGGAGCGGTTGACCGCACTCTCATCAGGCAAAACTGGATCCTTTCGTACTTTCACACACACTAAAGTTCAAAAAGCTCAAAGTCACCACGATTCGTACTTTCACACACGCTGACCGACCTTTCGTACTTTCACACACAGTTCTTCGTACTTTCACACACGTTCTTTCGTACTTTTACACACGCACGCCCTAAAAAGATCTCAACAAAATCAAAATCTTACACGCGATATTTTTTGCTTAACACAGAGTCTAACACCTATTTAACACCCTCTTCGTTTTAGCAGCCTGTGGATAAGTCTCTTCCCCAACCGCATTTCGCTCAACTTCGGTGAAAGAACACGCATGCGTAGGAGCTTGCACTGGTCTCCGTCAAGGTCCCGCCGAGAACACCGCAGCCAGACGGAAACTGGGGGATGAAGCGTGGCACCGGCAGCGTCATGACCATCGCAAAGACACCGACAGTGAATGTCATCGAGGGCAGCTTTGCTTTGAAAGCATCAATACGCCGTTCGCGCTCCGTGAGGGTCTTGCGGTCCCGGTCCCGGTCGTCATCCTTCTGCTTCAGGACAGTTATCGTCTGCCGGGTCTGACGATCGAGATCACTGATCGTCCCTTTCAGGTCCGCGAGGGAACGTTCAATCAGCTTCAGAGCCACTTCACCAACGATCTGTCCGTAGAACTCCGGATCGGTTTGCCTTTGCGCCGCGAAGGCCGCCTGGCGGGCTTCCGTCGTGGTCTTGTTCAGCCGGTCCAGCGCATCCGTCTGGGCGTCTACGCGGTCAGAAACCGAGGCCACGACGGTGCCGATCATATCCAGCGTTTCGCGCAGCTCGTCGTCAGAGAGGGCAGGGGGGTCTGGTTTGTCATCGGGTGGGGTCTTTCAAAACAAGGCGGGTGAATGCGGTCATGCGGCTTCCGCCACGAACAATCCGGCAAACTCAGGATCAGCGTAGTACCGCAGTTTCTGCACCACGGCGGGCGGCTGGCCTTGGATGCGGAGGAGCTGCACAGTGGGTGGCATCTGCATGATCTCGTCAGGGGTCAGCAGATCCCGGCCGGTGACATTGTGCGAGGTGGACGGGTCCTCACCGAGCTTCGTGCTTTGGGTCTGATACCCGGTGGTGGCCTGACCCATGGTCTGGCTCAGCCATTTCGCGGTCTCAAAGTCGTTGACACCGAAGACCTGCTGCACCCCGGCGTTGGCGATGAAGGTATTGGCCCGGGCCCCGTAAAGATCCTTCAGCTGACTCATATCCTGCAGGATCGGCCAGAGCTGCAACCCGTAGCCCGCCATCAGCCCCATGGCCCGCTCCACGGCCTCCAGACGCCCCAGCGCCGCAAACTCGTCCAGCAAAAACAGGGTGGGCGTTGTGGGGGCCAGGGGAGGGGCCTGAGGGATCCGCAGCAGCCCTGCGGTCCCAGAGAGCCCCGTCACGCTGTCTGGTGCGTCAGAGGCACCCTCAGAGGCACCCTCAGAGGCTGTCTGTGCCTCTGAGGGCTCTGTACCCGCCTTGAGGAGGGGAACGGCGGTACGTGAGGTTGTACGCCCCGCTGTGGCGGCCGCAAGATCTCCCTGAGGCCCGGAGACCGCCTCTGCGTCCCGAGCGATCTCCTGCAGAGCACGGGTGACCAGCAGGCGCAGCCAGCGCGCGTAGGCATCGAGGCGGTTCGGAGGCAGCACGAGGAAGACCGAGGCGATCCGGTGGCGCAGTTCCGCGAAGTGAAAGTCGGACCGGGACGTCACGCTGATAATCCGCGGGCTGTCGAGGAAGTGCGTGTGGCGCTGCGTTGTCGAGACCACTGACGCCGCTTCGCGCTCTGCCTTGCCGAGGTGCCGGTTGGCCGCCCGTGCGATCAGACCGCCTGCTGCGGTGCTCTCCTGCATCAGCTCCATCAGCTTAGTGAAGTTTTCTGCTGACAAGGTCAGGTACTCCCGGACCGTGGCGAGACACCGGCGCTCCGCCTCCTCATGGGAGACACAGAACATGATCCAGCCCGCCGATCAGAGCTTTGGCCTCTTCGTTCCAGTGAGAGTCCCCGCCCTGACCCGCCGCATCTATCACCAGCGCATCCGCCAGAGAGCTCGCATCATCGCCCAGATCGAGGCTGTCAGCCGACAACCGGTCGAAGCGGGTTGTAGGATGCCGACGCCATGCCCGTAACCCCGAACGGATCAGGATGAACACATCGCCGAACGCTTCCCTTACCGCCCCCGCGATGCGTGCGTTCTCGCCCTTGGGGTCAATCACCAGCACGGAGCGCTCCACCAGCAGCAGGTTCGGCAGAACGCTGCTCACACCCTTGCCCGAGCGTGTTGGCGCGAAGGTCAGCAGATGGGCCGGTCCGTCATAGCGTAAGCAGCCGGCCGGTGTTGGGATTGCGCCCAACGATCAGCCCGGTGCCGCCCTCCATTCGCGCAAGATCTTTCTTGTCGGCAAACCGCGCAGAGCCGTGACTGTCGCCACGCCCGCGCCGGAGGCGGGCGGCGATGCCGGTACTACTCCGTCCAGAGCCAGACGGCGACGCACCAGCACGCGACGTAAACAACGAGAGCGCCGGCCCAGCCCAAAAGCGTTGTCGGATCATCGAAGGCGTCCAGCCCAGCACAGCGCCCCGAAAGATCCTGAGCGCAAACAAACCCACCAGTGCGCCAGCAGCAGGC
>NZ_WMEA01000010.1 GCF_021735925.1 Loktanella sp. M215 | reverse complement strand
GGGGTGGAAAAGCGGGGGGTCACGTTTTTGTCCAAACGTGTTCCAATCGACTGCAAGCCAAGTTCCGTGCACCCGCCAAGGGTAATTGTCATAGCGAGCCAAGGCCCAAACATCTTTAGTTTTGAACCAAGTATAGAGATATATTTCATTCCCGCTCCCCGTATCCGTGCCGTCGTTCTAACGATCTACGGTTACTTCAGTTCGACACTGCACCGCCTGCGGTGTTGGTGTTCTGTGCTGCCGTAGGAGGTGTCGCGGGGTGGTACCTACGCCTCCAAGGTCGATTACGATTGGTGGAAAGTTGATGTCAGGCGCGCCGCCTCCACCACCACTCTCGCTAGGTGGGAGATACTGATTTTGGATTTGCGCCGTACCAAGCGGGTAGCCAGCATTAGTCAAGCAAAATCCGCCGCCGAACGCGGGGATTATCGGTTTATACAGACAAGGTCTCCTGCAATAACAGTTTCTGCGCTTAGCCAACAGTAAAGCCGCCGCAAAGCTCTTAGTCCAAGTAGTATCCTCAAGCCGAAACCATAATTTTTCCCTTCTAGCAAGAGACAGCTGAAAGCTATAATCAGATTAGTAAATTTTGATATGAAACATTTAAAAGAGCACATCGCGATCTGCCAAAGCCATCTGAGTGCTGCAATCAGGATTAATTTAATCTTAAAACTGAGTGCCCGGAGGGAGCGTTTCGCACCACTATGCCACCACTGTAGCTTTGACCAGCTTGCCCGTAAACAACCTTGGTGCCAACAGAGTCCACAAGTGCGACGGAATTGCTTAGACTGTTGCCAATTTGCGCAGACGCAATTCCATTTGCCGATCCGCCGACAATTGCAGCTAGGGAATAATTGCTGCTGCCAAGCTGGGCCTGAGCGATGACACTGCCGGGGGAGTTCTGGATGACGGCTACGGCATCGTTGGCATTGCCCTGTTGCAGGACAAGCGTCCCTGCGTTCTGGCTGCCTGAGACGGAGCTGACTGCGCTATTGCCATTGCCGGCCTTGGGCGATAACCGCAGATGAACCCGCCCCGCCTGAACTTGAGGGGGCGCTTATCGTGCCATTTTGGGTTACGCTTACCTGTTCAAGGGGTAAGCCCATTGCTAACCTGAAATCCGAAATCCTGCGCATGTCCGGGGGCGTGCCACCAAGCGTCCAGCGCAATCGCGGCAAGAAAGATTGTGGGGTGCATATCGTAATCCTCAGGACTAAGTCACTGCTAGTTATAGTCGAGAGAGCAGGACACGTTGCGGTCTCCGTCTTCGACACGAAGCGTGACGGCAAGACTGCCACCGTTTGAAACATACACCTTCGTGGTTGATAAAACAAATAAGCCATCTGCGGTCTGCGCGCTCTCGTTGTCGAACTTGCCGGCCTGTTGCGACTGAGGGGGCGGTTGCCCCCTGTCGTGCCTCGATGGTCATTTCATAGCTGCCCCCGGGGCCAGTCCTGCGGGTCGACGGCGCCCTGCACAGTGACCATGCTTCCGATCTCTGACATGCGAAGGGCGCAGCCTTTCCGCCAACGGTGTCGCGACAGCGTGTGTCGCGATCAGTGCGAATGGAAGTAGGGTTGGGAACATCTTCATGACGTGCTCCTCGTCATCTATTGGTACGGGGGGCGCCACAACGGCGCCCCCGGTTGTCTTGAGGCTTCCCTGCCAAGGCAGAGGAAAGTATTCTATCAGGGATTAGACTGATAGTTGACGGCCTCGTTGCCATTGCCCTGCTGGATGATTGCGCTCTTGTTCGCATTGCCCAGCTGGATACTCGCCGCCGAGTTGAGCGACGCTGCACCCACAACTGCGCCAGTGACCGTCAGACCGGCCGGGATCATAACGGAAGCCGGCGTGCCGTCGATCGCGTTCAGTCCAGCGCTCGTGCCGCCACCCCTGCGAGATGAGCGACATGTTGTCGTCACCAACCTGCACCTGAGCCGCGGTGTTGTCACCGTTGTTCTGGAACGTCATAGCCGTGTTACGTAGGCCAAACTGCGCGTGCGCCGCGATGTTATCGTTGCCGCTCTGAAGGATGGTCGATACGTTGAATTCGCCAGACTGAGCGGACGCGGCACCGTGATCAAACCATTTTGGATGATCGCGTTCTGATTGTTGTTGCCTATCTGTCCAATCGCGGCCTCGTTGCCAGCTCGCGTCTGGCTGATGATCGCATCGTTGTCGTTACCGTCTTGAACTGTCGCCGATTCCTGACGTACGCCCGACTGCAGGTTGACCGCTTGGTTGTTGTTGCCGACCTGGAACTGGAGGTTCGCGTTGGCTGCCTGTTGGCTCACGACAGCCGAGACGCCCCCCGTGGTCACAGCACCTGCGGTAATAGCTGCGCTGAGATTGACCGCAGCACGCGCACCAGCAGCGCCATTGCCAGCGACTGCATCGGCTTCCTCGTCGTTCCCGGCGGGACTATCGAGTGCCTGAGCGCTGTTGAAGTTGCCGACGCCGTTCTGGCTTGATGTCGCTGCAGCATTACTTTCCGCACTTGCGTTCGCAGGTGCCACGCCTGAACCCGTTGATGTTTGGCCAAATGCCATGCCTGCTGTCATCAGCAGGGCTGTTGATGTCATGAGAAGCTTTTTCATTTCAATTATCCTTTTGATCCTACCCACCCCGAGGGCGTTCCCCGAGACAAGTTCAAAGGTACGAATAACTACGGACTCCTGATATTCCGGAGATCAGCCCAGGTCTTTAGTGCGGTTTTCGGTGATTCAAGCGAGAAAGTTTAATGGAATACCCCAAGGACAACCGTTTGGATCACCGTTTTCGGTGATGCTGCTGTAAATATTTGGATTAATCTCTGATTTTGTAGTGGTTTTCCGCTACACGCACGTCTGAAATCTACAAATATATTGACTTTTCGTTAACTTTCGTTAATATTTTTATTCGTGCTGATTTAGGAGAGTAAGCTTTATAAAGCAGCGTCTTACGTATTTTTCTGTAGGGGGACTGGTCTATTTATTTTGGGATTTTTTTTTGGGGAGGAGGGAGTGACTGTTCTATTTAGAAGAGCAATAGTTATAATTATGTTTGGCTTGGCTGTTCTTGGTACCAAGGCATATGCAAGAGATCGCGTGTATGTCGATCAAGCAACATCCAAAAATAAATTGGTATATGTCCGGCAGGCAATGGAATTGACGGATCAAAGAGCGGTCCGCGCAGCGGCTGCCCGGTCGCAACGTGCCGAGCGTACGCAGCCTATCCGAGCTGCTGCACAGACATTACAGGCTTCGGATGCATCCATGCTCGAACTAAGTCCTGTGGATATACCTTCACTACCCGCTGCGCATATCGCTGTGGAATAAGCCATTGTCAGGCGCGGCGGTCTACGGGCCGCAAGAGAAGTTCTGACAAACGTATTTTTTAAAGAGCTATTTTTGTATTCTTAGAAATGCGCTGGGAAAAATAATGGATATTTGTGAACACAAGAGAATTGGAATTCTAGGGGGTGTTATCTAGTGAGGTCCGCGTTGGAACTTATCCTCGCAGATCTAGAACTTCCCTACGTTTCTGCTGATGATCCTTCGGACATACCGCCTGATGTGAGCGTTGTTCTCCTATCGTTTACGACGGTCGATGCTCTCTCAGATAACATTACGTCCTGCATGAGCGACCGCGAATCGGCGCGCATCATTTTGTTTCCCCGGGTGAAGTGCTGCTTGAAAGTGTCGAGGACGTGCCATTCGATGTCGCCGCGGTGGTGTCGCCCACCTTGGCGGCCGCCGAGATTAGGTCAATAATAGCGCTGGTGGTGGAGGGGCATCGTATAGTGCCTTTCGCGTTGCCTGGTGGCGGGCGCGCGTCCGGGGCCGAACGACCCGACCGCCTTCAGCCCGGTCTGCTTACGGACCGACAGATTGAAATCCTTGGTGAGGTTGCTAAGGGACACTCCAACAAGGGCATCGCCCGCACCCTTTCGATTTCGATTAATACGGTCGAAACGCATGTTTCTAGGATCATTCGCAAGCTTCAGGTGGATAACCGGACGCAGGCCGCGATCGTCCTGCGGGAGGGGATGCCGTTGCCGGAGCCTTCGGGTAGAAGACGTGATGGCGGTGGCGCGGCCTTCGGGAGTGGCGGCGTTAGGCGGCCCCGTTCACCATTAGATGGTTTTTAGGTGGCGTCTTGATTTTTTTTCACGCCCATATTGCGACCGCAAGGTGGATCACACCCGTCAAGCTTTTGTAACTTAAGGGTGAGCGGCGTCGGCGGTCACTGGGCGGTGCCGATCTTTCTTTGGCGAAAAGCTTGGGGTCGGTTATGCAGCGAAGGTACAGGATCGGGACCTAAGGCGCTAACATTAGCGCGATTTAAGCCTTATCCCGGTGTCGAACGTTGACGAAGCGAGCCCCCTCGACGTTAACGCCTTCGGCGCTCGGTTTGGACGGCTCGTCCGTTCCTACCGCGATGATCTAGGCCTGTCGGTGCGGGATCTTGCTATAAACGTTTGGAACGACGAGGGACGTAAGGCCAGCATCTCGCGACTTGAGAACGGTCATGTGGCCAACCCGGCGGCGCGTACGGTGCAAAGGCTGGCCCACGCGCTCGACATCCCTCAGCATCAGATAGACGATCTGCGTGCGCCCACGCCAAGCCTTCCCTCACAGCTCGAGGGCCTGTCGAACGCGCGCCGCGATCAGCTTGAGGCCTTGGCGAGCCGTTTCGAGATTGACAATGTATTTGATCGATCCGACGCGGAATTGCGTGGGCTGCTTGACGACAAGGCATCTGAATACCGTAGCTATAAGCGTCGACTGCACGAATTAGACGGTCGCTTGGGCGAGTTCGACGAGATCAAGGCCGCCGCCCGCGAGGCAGCTGCACAGCTTGATTTCAACGGATACGATGCCCTTCTACGGCAGGTAGACGAAAGCTATAGCGAGATGGTCGTGTTCGCCAAAGAGGCCCGGGCGCGCAACGCGCTGCTTCGTGGGCGGGCTAATGAAGCCTATGAAGCGTTCGTAAGTGCCGCTGAGACATGGCGCAATCTTGATTCTGCGCGATCCGTGGAAGGCCGACTTGAGTATCACCGGGCGTTGTTCGAGCATGGCCTGCGCTTCGATGGGGACGGTCTTGAACGTTCAGCCGACATCCTGCGTCCGGCTCTTGAAATAGATGACTGTGCAGCGCCGCGCCGTGCCCGCGTCCTTCAGAACCTTGCCAATGCTCTAGCGAACATAAGTGTCCGATCCGAAGGTGCTGCCAGCGCGGGGCTGATGGACGAGGCAACTGAAAAATACGAAAATGCGCTTTTTTTAGTCTCGGCCGACAGCGATGGCGACGTCTGGGCGATGGTACAGCAAAATTTCGGGGCGGCCTTGTCGCTGCGTGCCAAACGATGCGACGACGCCAGCGAGCGGCGTGCCTACTTGGGCCGCGCGATCGAGGCCTTCCGCGCGGCGCTTCGCCTGCGTCCGAGGGATAGCAAGCCATCTGAGTGGGCGATGACAACCCAAAACGTGGCCGTCACTTTGATTGAGATGGCAAATGCGATGCCCGGGAAAGACGGGCTGGTGCCACTTGAGCGAGCGGATCAGTTGTTGCACGATACACTCGGCGTTCGCAGTCGCGACACTGCGCCGTTTGACTGGGCGCTAACGCAAGAAAACTTAGCCATTGTTGCTAAGGCAATGGCTGAGCGCTGCGCCACCTCCGAATGCACGCATTACTTGGCATTGGCCGCGCGCCATGTCGCCGCCGCGCTTGAAGTCTTTAAGGGCGAGGGCGACACGTTCTATCAGGCAAAGGCGGCCACCCTAGCCTCCGAAATCAAACAAAGCGCATTGCGGTCGGGACCGGCCGGGACCGCGACATGAGCGCGTTCACGCGGCGTATCCTGCTACCGCGTGAATTCGAGCGTTAAGTAAACGCTCCGGGGGTCTACTGTAGCGGATGCTCTGTTTACCATTTTTCATGCAAGCTTTCTGCTATTAGCTCGCATGGCGTCCGGTGGGGTGGCGCTATATAAAACACGGGTTTGAGACGTTTCGGGCAAGTCTCCCCTTCCCTGATGCACGCTTTTCCGCCATAGTTGGTGTAGAGCATGCAAGGATCAGGCCTATGACAGACCCACAAAAAGTGGCTCGGAACCGCGGCAAGGTGGTGGGTAAGAAGCCCCCCGCTCACCCCCCGACGAGGTCAGCCTGATCCGGCTGTTGCTGCGCCAGGACAGCCGGACGCAGCCGGCGGCGGTGCGGACCCGGCGCTGTTCAACGTTGCCCTCGATACCTGCTTCCGGGGATCCGACCTCGGTGCGGCTGCGGGTTGCCGATGTGGCGACGCCGATCGGGGTGCGCGAGATCGTCGAGATCCGGCAGAAGAAGACCGCGGCCCGCAACGCACGCCCGGTCGGGCGGGCTGTCGGCCGTGACACGCGACAGCTTGCGCGTCTACCTAGCGGTGGAAGAGCGGCCGCTGCACGGCTGGCTGTTCACTGGACAGGGCGTGCGGTGGTCGCATTCACACCTGAGCGAAAGCCAGCTCTGGCGGTTGTTCAAAGGCTGGCTGGTGCGGGCCCGGCTCGATCCGGCGCTCTACGGGCTGCACTCGCTGCGCCGCACCTTCCCGACCTACATCCACCAGCAGACCGGCAACCTGCGGGCCGCCCAGCTGTTGCTCGGGCACGTCAGCATCGAGAGCACCAAGGAGTACATCGGCACCGAACAGGCCGAGGCGCTCGATATCGCCCGCAAGTACCATCTCTAAGCCATGCAGACCTACCTCGAGAAGCGTGACGCGGCGACGAACCAAGCCCGGTACTATCGCATGCTGGTGCTGCCGAACCTGTTTGGAGCCTGGACGCTATACCGGGAGTGGGGCCGGATCGGTCAAGGCGGACAGGTCTGCATGGAGTGGTTTGAGAGTGAGGACCTTGCCGTGAGCGCGCTGATCCTGCTGGAAGCCGCCAAGCGCCGGCGCGGGTACTGGGTTGAGCCGCAGCAGCCGGGCATGTTTGAAGAGTGAGCCCCAATCTCACATCCTTACGGCGTGACTAGGTTCAGAAACACAATCCGAAGAGTCCCCCGCTATCTGTTGCGTCGGTCAGCTTGGTATCCAGAATATATGCCTTTACGTCGAAATCAGACCTGTAGCCATCTTCCGACAAAACAATTCCATGAAATCATGATATCATCGTTTCATGGAATTGTAGGATTCCCACATCGCCATGAAGAGCTGTGACTTCGAGCCCTTCGAAAACCCGAACGTCTCCCCTGCCCTCGCGCTGAAAGCATCGAAGACTTCTGGCGGGATCATTACTTGGAGTGGCTTGTTCTTGGCCTCAGATTTACGAGGATCGGCCTCGATGATGTTTGTGGCTTTCTCACGTGGCGGCGGCGCGCCCTTTTTCAAAAATGAGGTGTTCGCCATTATGCCACCTCTTTTGATGCTGTGATTGTTGCAAGACGATTGATGATCGACTGCGCCAGACGTTCGGCCTTTTCGTTCAGGCTGCGGTGTGGCGTCTCCGTGATGACCTTTCCAGCGTCGTGCGCGATGCCGTAGGCAGTTGAGACCGGCACATACCCATCAAGCGTGATGTAGTCAGTTTGCTCCAAGTAAGCCCTCGCCGCGTTGAGCTCCGCTTCGCTGTTCGTCGTTTTCACCAGCGCAAACGCAATCTTACTTGTGCTGATGCCCGTATCGGCCAAACTATGCGCCAACTTTACGGCTGGCCGCAGATCGTCCTTGGTCTGGCCCGTTGGGATGACCGTCAGATCAGCCGCTTGGGCAATCTCCAGCGTTTGTTGGGAGGAGTGCGGACGGCCATCGAGAATATAAGCGTCGAACCGTCCTGCCTCGGCTAATGCCGTTTTGAGGTTACCAAAGGGCTGGACCTGGATTTCAGGTTCGATCTGAGCCTCAGCGCGATCTGCCGCCCATTCGGTGCACGTGGTTTGCTGCGTGTCGAGGTCGGCGATCTTGACGGAAAAACCGTCCTTCGCCAGCTCCCGCGCAAACAGCCTTGCCAGAGTCGATTTCCCTGCCCCGCCCTTTTGCGAGACCATTCCTATTATGTAGCCCATGATACTCCTGCTCGATTTTTTTACATGATACCATGGAATCATGTTTCCTCAATACCCTGTTATCATGAGACCATGACGGCCAGGTTCCATGATTAAATGGAGTCATGGTATCATGGATATCCACGTTTCTCATGCCAGCTCTTGCAAAACTTGATGAAGTGGCGGGTAGGATACTTGGGCTCGATTTCATTGTCGCCAAGCCATGAGCGCCATTCACGCTCCAGCAGATACACATCCCAGCCTGGCGCAGCCGATCTTGCATCGTGATACGCTTCTGGATCAAGGCGGGCTTCCCAGACGGTGACGGAGGGCGTGATGAGCATCGTCCCGCGATTGCGAAACGTGACCATATCCGCCTCAGTATCAAACGTAACGCTATAGTCAGGCAGGTGGTCATAGTCAGCTAGGTCGCGGAGCATCTGTCGAAACCGCTTGAGGGGACTTTGAGAACCGGTCTTCTTGAGAAGGTTGGCGAGCCCAATCTTCCACTCGTCCTGCTGGCCACAATGCTTCCGTGCAATCTCGTACACACGCCGTTCAATTGGTTTGCGCAGCCGGAAGTAGTCACGGTGCAGCGTCAAAACCTCTTGGGAGCGAATCGCGTTGAACACCCAATCCGAGAGCTTCACCTCGCACCAGAGCAGCCGTCCGTCGAGGCCGTGCTTGCGGCGAATTGAAGAAGCGTCGATCAGGCCAAAACTGTCCGATTGTTCCTCATCGCCGGAGCGAATGTTCGTCCGTATCCGCGTGCCTTCTAGGCGATCAAGCGCTTCAACTAGCGCCATGTAATCCCGTCCGCTCGTGCCACGGTTGGTGAAAATCAGTAGGTCACGCGAGTTAATGCGAACGCGGGGCGATACAGGCTCGTTCTTTTTAAGCTTCGCCATGATCTGCGAGATGCAGTAAATTAAAATGTCCTTGTCATAAATCGTCGCCAAACCTTTGACGCTTGGAGTGATTTCAATCCAGCTGCCCTTGTGTTCATAGCGCCGAATGGCGGTCTCAGGCTTCTTCGACAGCGAATAGAAGGGATGCTCCATGTGGGTCATCACGTCCTTCAGCACAGCGTCGGCCACATCGCAGATGAACAAATCGTGCTGCGGATGCCTGTCTGGCATCAAGGGCAAGGAAGGCTTCTCCTCGCGGGCGGAGAAAAGGTCAAGATTCGTGGTATTAGGTTCCATACATCATATTCGTGGTATTAGGTACCTTGTGTCAAGTTTCGTGGTATCAGTTACCAAAGTTCGTGGTATTAGGTACCAAAGTTCGTGGTATCAGTTACCGAACGCTCTGATTAGCTTCTATATTTCATAGGCTTAAAGACGTTTATCAATGGCTTAACACTATATTTAACACATATATAACACCCAGCTTGAACGAGCGTGGCGGGGATAAGCCCGTTTTACACCTCAAAGCGGCCTGTCAGCACAAACGCACCGAAGATGCTGGGAATTCAGAATGCACCCTTCACTCCCTGACGATTACGCAAAACGTCGTTGCTCTATCGGGATCAATGTTGGGCCTGAACTCTGCCCCGATGATCTTACATGGCCATTTCCAATGCTGTGGCAGGGCGGGGATGAGGACGCTGCCGAGGAGCAGGGCTGCAATGAGACCTGCGCCAAAGACGAGGGGCAGCCCTATAGCGGCACGCCGCTTGATGACGGCCTCTCGGGCTGTGTAGTCCCTCACAGCCACCCTGAGAGCCTCCAGGGCGTCGTGTGAGGGCGCTGCACCCTGCTTGGCCCCTGTGGCTGCCCCGCGCTCTGCTGTGGCGCTCAGGTTGTCTGTGGCGCGCTGTGTGCTTGTCTCAATCTGCTCAGGGATCTTCTTGAAGCGATGATTAGTATGTTCAAACCATTTAGCGAGTAGCTCGAAGTTATAATTGAGCTGTTCGATCAGCTGGTCCGTCACCCCGGTGCGGCTATCCAGTTCGTCGAGGATCTCAATGAAGGCCGCGGCGCTGTCGCCACCGTTGGTCGTGATTTCCTTGTGGAAGATATCCCGCAGGCTGGGCAAGGTCTCTGGTGTCTGATCCGGCTCTGCATCGGTGCTATCGCTCATGACGGTTTCTCCATCCAGACGCTTTGCGCGGTATTCAGATCGCCGGCCGTTGCGGGGTCCGATGTTCGCGACGGATCGTCAGCATGCGCCCCATCGGCATCGCCCCTGCGGAAGCCAGCACTGTCCGCGCCTCCGCCGCCGTTCAGGACATCGTCGATGTCTCTGTCTGCTTCCGGGGCGGGGGGAGACCATCCATCGAAGGCCTTGCGGTCCTGGGCACGAGCGAGCCCCTCGATCAGCGACTTCAGTAACCTAGTCACATCGGGATCACGGCTAGCTTGTTCGATGAGTGCACCGCCCAGAATAATCTTACGCCTGGCATCGATCTTGCGGTCCTGCGTCGCCTTCCGGGCGCGGGCGGATTGAAGTCTTGCCTTGGCCTGTTCGTACTGGCGTTCGAGCTTTTCCAGAGCGGGGGCGGCCATGACGGGGTTCCTTTTGAGAGGGTGGTGTACTACGTTGATGGAGGCCTACCATGAAAGCTGAAAAGATTGAATGGCGCACTTATGCAAACTTGTCCGTCACTGCGTTTCCTTTCAAGTTTGCGTGCGGTCTCACCGGGGCAGAGCCCCCGCCGACAGCGTCCCCGTCCAATGAAGCTTCGCACATTGGAAAGAGAGGCGCTATCCGCCCTCTCAAACTCCCCAAAACCAATCTGCGCGATTGGATGGCGTGCCGGGCTGGCGCGCCGCCAGTGCGACCGTGGTACCTTGTCGGTGCCGGGTCTGCTGGCAGCTTTGTCAGCCCGGAGGCGTCGGAACAGCGGGCCATATGGTCCGGTTCCTCGCAGCGTTTGCCACGCTGCGCTCGTCCGGCAAACGGCCCCGTCGGTCCCTCACCCTGACCGTCCTGGTGGGGCCGGTCAGGGTGAGGGATGCGGCGGGGCAGGCAGTGGCTTGCCGTCCGGGTGGACGCCTGCGCTGCTGCTGCCGTCTGTCGCCCGGCCCGCGCCGCTTTGCGGGGCGCGGGCCGGGCGACAGACCGGGCCGCGCACCCCGCGTCCCCGTCGCTGGCGCCGGGGTTTGCGCTGCGTGCTGGCGGTCGGCAGCGGACCGGTGTTCGCCGCCTGTGCCAGTCTTCTGGAGGGGTAGGGCGCATGGCGAGCTACCACCTGAGCGTCAAGACCGTGAAGCGCAGCGTCGGGCGCACGGCGACAGCGGCAGCGGCCTACCGCGCCGGCGAATGCCTGTCCTGTGAGCGGGAGGGCCGGGTGCATGACTATACCCGCAAGCAGGGTATCGAGGATGCCTTCATCCTCGTGCCCACCGGTGCCCCCGAATGGGCGTCGGACCGCGCCGGTCTGTGGAACGCGGCCGAAGCGCGCGAGACCCGCAAGAATTCCGTCACTGCCCGCGAGTGGGAGCTGGCCTTGCCGTCAGATATCTCGGTGGAGGGCCGGGCCGCCCTGGCGCGAGACTTTGCCCAGGCGCTGGTCGACCGCTACGGTATCGCCGCGGATGTTGCCCTGCATGCCCCACACCGCGAGGGCGATCAGCGAAACCATCACGCTCATATTCTGACTACCACCCGTGTGCTGTCAGCCGACGGTCTGACCGACAAGACCCGCATCCTCGACGCCGCGAAGACCGGCGGGGCTGAGATCGAGGACATGCGCGGCCTCTGGGCGCAGATGCAGAATCATGCCCTAGAACGCGCTGGTCTCGAAGCGCGGGTCGATCACCGCTCGCTGGAAGATCAGCGCGCGGCGGCGCTGGAGCGCGGGGAGGAGCTGGTCGCCATGACGCTGGACCGCGATCCTGAGATCAAGCTGGGACCGGCGGCCAATGCCATGGAGCGCAAGGCACGGCGCATGGCTGAGCACAATGGCACGGACTACACGCCCGTCACCCAGCGCGGGGCGCAGGTGCACGGCGTCCGCCAGCAGCGCAGCCTCATGGCTGATTTGCTGGAGCGGATGGTTCAGGCCCGCAACATCTACATGGCAGCGCGTGAGGCCGACGCCAGCCGGTTGTCTGCGGCGACCGAGGCGGCGCGCGCGTTGTTTTCCGGGGCAGGGGCCAAGGACTTCGCCGCCAGCTTTAGCCGGGCGTACCAAGGGAAGGAGGCCGAGCGGCAGCGGGTCTTGGCCGCTGAGCAGGCCCAGGCGCGTGAGGTGGAGCGGTTGGCGGCGCTGGAGGCCGAGCGGGCGCAGTTCATCGAGCAGATCGCCCGCGCCTGGCAGGACAGCCGTGAGCTTGACGACGGGGACCTCAGTGAGGAGCGGCAGCGGGCGCTGATCTCAGAGGTCGATGCCGCCGCCGATCGCTTTGGCTGTGAGTTCGCGGACATCGCAGGTCCGGCCAATGCCCGCGCTAACGAGATCAAGGACGAAAGGGTGCAGGCGCTAGAACTTGAGCGCGAGTTGAGCCGCGGAATCGATGATGGGTATGGGCTGTGAAGCGGGTGTGGAGTGAATTGTGGACCAAGTTTAGCTGTCTTAGAGCGTCACATCCTTATGCCACTTCGTAACGCTTATTTCCAAGCGCTGAAAAGAACGCACCACTAAGCCATTGGACCAAACATCTAGGCAGGAACCGTCGATACATAGCAAATTCTAGGCTGGCCTGACCTCGCGAATTATCCGCCGTCGTCCGCTGTCACGGCTGGCATTGCATTTTTTGGTATGATCCGATCCAACGCTTCGGCCAAACCCGTTAGCGACAGCGGTATCGCGATCTCGCCCCCATTGGGCTGGACCACCGTGAACTTTGCGCTCTTTCCTCGCACGAGGGCTGCAATCAGAGCGTCGGGCAAAGCTGCCTCGACTAGGCATCCGCTCGACACACACCGCGACCAAGTGAAGTTGGCTGCGACCTTACCATCAATGCTCAGCAATGGCGGCTCGGTAAGATCGCTGCCTAGCGGTAAGGAAATCTGCGCGAGAAGCGCGTCCTTGGGCAGGGACCATGCTAACGCGACAACCATCGCGGCAGTGTTAGGGTCTTGCGTCAGAACTCTTTGATAAACTTGGCATTTGCCCTCGGTGGATTCAGTATTCGCCATACATTCCACGGCCCAGTCCCCCACCGTGGTGCGATTGGCCTTGTCAAAGATTGTCCTCTCTTGTGCAGACAGCGAAGATGCTCCCAGCGTGGCAAGGACCAGCCCAAAGACAGCCGCGCATCGGTCAGTATACAACATCGGTTAAGACCCGTTTCGGCGTCGCAACAGAGTCGGCATCGGGCGTATTTGCGGCTCGGGTGACCTGCGGCTGTCGGGCGTTCGTCGGCGCGCTGAACGATGCCAGCCGCGTCTTCTGGCGCGCGATCAGTTGCCGCTGCACCGCGGGGTCTTGGAACTGCCAGATATTATCCTCCGCGCCTTCCAAGATTAGGTCATAGACTGCCAGTTCGACGGCTTGCCGCACCGCGATACCCGTCGGTTCGTTGACCGAGTAGCCTGCGTCAAGTTCCAGCAAACGATCCACCGCGACGTATCTGAAGATCGAAAGCTGATCGGCAAACGAATAAATGGTTTTCTCCGTCTGGACCGAGGTCAGAACGTCGCCAGTTTGAACACTGATCGCGCGCAGTACTACCGAGATCCGATCCTGACGATATTCTAAGTTGTTGCCAATTCCTAGAAGCCGCGCCCCAATTCCGCCAGTCACAACATTAGTATCGTAATCGATCACGCCACCTGAGATAATGATCCCTGCAAAGCGTAGCGGCTCAAGCGCTGAACGTTGCAAACCGCGATAGTTTTGATTGGTCTGATCAATAAGTTGGCGCTCAGTCAAAAGATCCTGAATATTTGCGCGCTCAATGACGTTGAACCACTGGCCGTCGCCGACTTCTGTCAGCACATCAATCAGTACGTCCGACATCCCTTGTGACACCGCGCGGGAAAACCGAGTGAAATTGTCTGATTCCTCGTTTTGCCCGGTTTTGTCTTCGTATTTATAAATCGCAACATCGATTTTTTTTTGCGCCGGGGGCAACTGCCTAAGCGCTAGACCGGTACTGGTCGACGGGGTGGAAAGCGGGGGGGTCACGTTTTTGTCCAAACGTGTTCCAATCGACTGCAAGCCAAGTTCCGTGCACCCGCCAAGGGTAATTGTCATAGCGAGCCAAGGCCCAAACATCTTTAGTTTTGAACCAAGTATAGAGATATATTTCATTCCGCCCCCGTATCCGTGCCGTCGTTCTAACGATCTACGGTTACTTCAATTTGACACTGCACCGCCTGCGGTGTTGGTGTTCTGTGCTGCCGTAGGAGGTGTCGCGGGTGTACCTACGCCTCCAAGGTCGATTACGATTGGTGGAAAGTTGATGTCAGGCGCGCCGCCTCCACCACCACTCTCGCTAGGTGGGAGATACTGATTTTGGATTTGCGCCGTACCAAGCAGGTAGCCATAATTGTCGGCAAATCCGCCGAACGCGGGGATTATCGGTTTATAGACAAGGTCTCCTGCAATAACAGTTTCTGCGCTAGCCAACAGTGCCGCCGCGCCTAGTCCAAGTAGTATCCTCGCCGAAACCATAATTTTTTCCCTTCTAGCAGACAGCTGAAAGCTATAATCAGATTAGTAAATTTTGATATGAAACATTTAAGAGCACATCGCGATCTGCCAAAGCCATCTGAGTGCTGCAATCAGGATTAATTTAATCTTAAAACAGTGCCCGGAGGAGCGTTTCGCACCACTATGCCACCACTGTA
Organism: Loktanella sp. M215; assembly: GCF_021735925.1. Lineage (NCBI taxonomy): Bacteria > Pseudomonadati > Pseudomonadota > Alphaproteobacteria > Rhodobacterales > Roseobacteraceae > Loktanella > Loktanella sp. M215. The sequence goes on along the minus strand of NZ_WMEA01000010.1, from coordinate 11,618 downwards.
GCTTTGACCAGCTTGCCCGTAAACAACCTTGGTGCCAACAGAGTCCACAAGTGCGACGGAATTGCTTAGACTGTTGCCAATTTGCGCAGACGCAATTCCATTTGCCGATCCGCCGACAATTGCAGCTAGGGAATAATTGCTGCTGCCAAGCTGGGCCTGAGCGATGACACTGCCGGGGGAGTTCTGGATGACGGCTACGGCATCGTTGGCATTGCCCTGTTGCAGGACAAGCGTCCCTGCGTTCTGGCTGCCTGAGACGGAGCTGACTGCGCTATTGCCATTGCCGGCCTGGGCGATAACCGCAGATGAACCCGCCCCGCCTGAACTTGAGGGGGCGCTTATCGTGCCATTTTGGGTTACGCTTACCTGTTCAAGGGTAAGCCCATTGCTAACCTGAAATCCGAAATCCTGCGCATGTCCGGGGGGCGTGCCACCAAGCGTCAGCGCAATCGCGGCAAGAAAGATTGTGGGGTGCATATCGTAATCCTCAGGACTAAGTCACTGCTAGTTATAGTCGAGAGAGCAGGACACGTTGCGGTCTCCGTCTTCGACACGAAGCGTGACGGCAAGACTGCCACCGTTTGAAACATACACCTTCGTGGTTGATAAAACAAATAAGCCATCTGCGGTCTGCGCGCTCTCGTTGTCGAACTTGCCGGCCTGTTGCGACAGGGAGCGGTTGCCCCCCTGTCGTGCCTCGATGGTCATTTCATAGCTGCCCCGGGGCCAGTCCTGCGGGTCGACGGCGCCCTGCACAGTGACCATGCTTCCGATCTCTGACATGCGAAGGGCGCAGCCTTCCGCCAACGGTGTCGCGACAGCGTGTGTCGCGATCAGTGCGAATGGAAGTAGGGTTGGGAACATCTTCATGACGTGCTCCTCGTCATCTATTGGTACGGGGGCGCCACAACGGCGCCCCCGGTTGTCTTGAGGCTTCCCTGCCAAGGCAGAGGAAAGTATTCTATCAGGGATTAGACTGATAGTTGACGGCCTCGTTGCCATTGCCCTGCTGGATGATTGCGCTCTTGTTCGCATTGCCCAGCTGGATACTCGCCGCCGAGTTGAGCGACGCTGCACCCACAACTGCGCCAGTGACCGTCAGACCGGCCGGGATCATAACGGAAGCCGGCGTGCCGTCGATCGCGTTCAGTCCAGCGCTCGTGCCGCCACCCTGCGAGATGAGCGACATGTTGTCGTCACCAACCTGCACCTGAGCCGCGGTGTTGTCACCGTTGTTCTGGAACGTCATAGCCGTGTTACGTAGGCCAAACTGCGCGTGCGCCGCGATGTTATCGTTGCCGCTCTGAAGGATGGTCGATACGTTGAATTCGCCAGACTGAGCGGACGCGGCACCGTTATCCAAACCATTTTGGATGATCGCGTTCTGATTGTTGTTGCCTATCTGTCCAATCGCGGCCTCGTTGCCAGCTCGCGTCTGGCTGATGATCGCATCGTTGTCGTTACCGTCTTGAACTGTCGCCGATTCCTGACGTACGCCCGACTGCAGGTTGACCGCTTGGTTGTTGTTGCCGACCTGGAACTGGAGGTTCGCGTTGGCTGCCTGTTGGCTCACGACAGCCGAGACGCCCCCCGTGGTCACAGCACCTGCGGTAATAGCTGCGCTGAGATTGACCGCAGCACGCGCACCAGCAGCGCCATTGCCAGCGACTGCATCGGCTTCCTCGTCGTTCCCGGCGGGACTATCGAGTGCCTGAGCGCTGTTGAAGTTGCCGACGCCGTTCTGGCTTGATGTCGCTGCAGCATTACTTTCCGCACTTGCGTTCGCAGGTGCCACGCCTGAACCCGTTGATGTTTGGCCAAATGCCATGCCTGCTGTCATCAGCAGGGCTGTTGATGTCATGAGAAGCTTTTTCATTTCAATTATCCTTTTGATCCTACCCACCCCGAGGGCGTTCCCCGAGACAAGTTCAAAGGTACGAATAACTACGGACTCCTGATATTCCGGAGATCAGCCCAGGTCTTTAGTGCGGTTTTCGGTGATTCAAGCGAGAAAGTTTAATGGAATACCCCAAGGACAACCGTTTGGATCACCGTTTTCGGTGATGCTGCTGTAAATATTTGGATTAATCTCTGATTTTGTAGTGGTTTTCCGCTACACGCACGTCTGAAATCTACAAATATATTGACTTTTCGTTAACTTTCGTTAATATTTTTATTCGTGCTGATTTAGGAGAGTAAGCTTTATAAAGCAGCGTCTTACGTATTTTTCTGTAGGGGGACTGGTCTATTTATTTTGGGATTTTTTTTGGGGAGGAGGGAGTGACTGTTCTATTTAGAAGAGCAATAGTTATAATTATGTTTGGCTTGGCTGTTCTTGGTACCAAGGCATATGCAAGAGATCGCGTGTATGTCGATCAAGCAACATCCAAAAATAAATTGGTATATGTCCGGCAGGCAATGGAATTGACGGATCAAAGAGCGGTCCGCGCAGCGGCTGCCCGGTCGCAACGTGCCGAGCGTACGCAGCCTATCCGAGCTGCTGCACAGACATTACAGGCTTCGGATGCATCCATGCTCGAACTAAGTCCTGTGGATATACCTTCACTACCCGCTGCGCATATCGCTGTGGAATAAGCCATTGTCAGGCGCGGCGGTCTACGGGCCGCAAGAGAAGTTCTGACAAACGTATTTTTTAAAGAGCTATTTTTGTATTCTTAGAAATGCGCTGGGAAAAATAATGGATATTTGTGAACACAAGAGAATTGGAATTCTAGGGGGGTGTTATCTAGTGAGGTCCGCGTTGGAACTTATCCTCGCAGATCTAGAACTTCCCTACGTTTCTGCTGATGATCCTTCGGACATACCGCCTGATGTGAGCGTTGTTCTCCTATCGTTTACGACGGTCGATGCTCTCTCAGATAACATTACGTCCTGCATGAGCGACCGCGAATCGGCGCGCATCATTTTGTTTCCCCGGAGTGAAGTGCTGCTTGAAAGTGTCCAGGACGTGCCATTCGATGTCGCCGCGGTGGTGTCGCCCACCTTGGCGGCCGCCGAGATTAGGTCAATAATAGCGCTGGTGGTGGAGGGGCATCGTATAGTGCCTTTCGCGTTGCCTGGTGGCGAGCGCGCGTCCGGGGCCGAACGACCCGACCGCCTTCAGCCCGGTCTGCTTACGGACCGACAGATTGAAATCCTTGGTGAGGTTGCTAAGGGACACTCCAACAAGGGCATCGCCCGCACCCTTTCGATTTCGATTAATACGGTCGAAACGCATGTTTCTAGGATCATTCGCAAGCTTCAGGTGGATAACCGGACGCAGGCCGCGATCGTCCTGCGGGAGGGGATGCCGTTGCCGGAGCCTTCGGGTAGAAGACGTGATGGCGGTGGCGCGGCCTTCGGGAGTGGCGGCGTTAGGCGGCCCCGTTCACCATTAGATGGTTTTTAGGTGGCGTCTTGATTTTTTTTCACGCCCATATTGCGACCGCAAGGTGGATCACACCCGTCAAGCTTTGTAACTTAAGGGTGAGCGGCGTCGGCGGTCACTGGGCGGTGCCGATCTTTCTTTGGCGAAAAGCTTGGGGTCGGTTATGCAGCGAAGGTACAGGATCGGGACCTAAGGCGCTAACATTAGCGCGATTTAAGCCTTATCCCGGTGTCGAACGTTGACGAAGCGAGCCCCCCTCGACGTTAACGCCTTCGGCGCTCGGTTTGGACGGCTCGTCCGTTCCTACCGCGATGATCTAGGCCTGTCGGTGCGGGATCTTGCTATAAACGTTTGGAACGACGAGGGACGTAAGGCCAGCATCTCGCGACTTGAGAACGGTCATGTGGCCAACCCGGCGGCGCGTACGGTGCAAAGGCTGGCCCACGCGCTCGACATCCCTCAGCATCAGATAGACGATCTGCGTGCGCCCACGCCAAGCCTTCCCTCACAGCTCGAGGGCCTGTCGAACGCGCGCCGCGATCAGCTTGAGGCCTTGGCGAGCCGTTTCGAGATTGACAATGTATTTGATCGATCCGACGCGGAATTGCGTGGGCTGCTTGACGACAAGGCATCTGAATACCGTAGCTATAAGCGTCGACTGCACGAATTAGACGGTCGCTTGGGCGAGTTCGACGAGATCAAGGCCGCCGCCCGCGAGGCAGCTGCACAGCTTGATTTCAACGGATACGATGCCCTTCTACGGCAGGTAGACGAAAGCTATAGCGAGATGGTCGTGTTCGCCAAAGAGGCCCGGGCGCGCAACGCGCTGCTTCGTGGGCGGGCTAATGAAGCCTATGAAGCGTTCGTAAGTGCCGCTGAGACATGGCGCAATCTTGATTCTGCGCGATCCGTGGAAGGCCGACTTGAGTATCACCGGGCGTTGTTCGAGCATGGCCTGCGCTTCGATGGGGACGGTCTTGAACGTTCAGCCGACATCCTGCGTCCGGCTCTTGAAATAGATGACTGTGCAGCGCCGCGCCGTGCCCGCGTCCTTCAGAACCTTGCCAATGCTCTAGCGAACATAAGTGTCCGATCCGAAGGTGCTGCCAGCGCGGGGCTGATGGACGAGGCAACTGAAAAATACGAAAATGCGCTTTTTTTAGTCTCGGCCGACAGCGATGGCGACGTCTGGGCGATGGTACAGCAAAATTTCGGGGCGGCCTTGTCGCTGCGTGCCAAACGATGCGACGACGCCAGCGAGCGGCGTGCCTACTTGGGCCGCGCGATCGAGGCCTTCCGCGCGGCGCTTCGCCTGCGTCCGAGGGATAGCAAGCCATCTGAGTGGGCGATGACAACCCAAAACGTGGCCGTCACTTTGATTGAGATGGCAAATGCGATGCCCGGGAAAGACGGGCTGGTGCCACTTGAGCGAGCGGATCAGTTGTTGCACGATACACTCGGCGTTCGCAGTCGCGACACTGCGCCGTTTGACTGGGCGCTAACGCAAGAAAACTTAGCCATTGTTGCTAAGGCAATGGCTGAGCGCTGCGCCACCTCCGAATGCACGCATTACTTGGCATTGGCCGCGCGCCATGTCGCCGCCGCGCTTGAAGTCTTTAAGGGCGAGGGCGACACGTTCTATCAGGCAAAGGCGGCCACCCTAGCCTCCGAAATCAAACAAAGCGCATTGCGGTCGGGACCGGCCGGGACCGCGACATGAGCGCGTTCACGCGGCGTATCCTGCTACCGCGTGAATTCGAGCGTTAAGTAAACGCTCCGGGGGTCTACTGTAGCGGATGCTCTGTTTACCATTTTTCATGCAAGCTTTCTGCTATTAGCTCGCATGGCGTCCGGTGGGGTGGCGCTATATAAAACACGGGTTTGAGACGTTTCGGGCAAGTCTCCCCTTCCCTGATGCACGCTTTTCCGCCATAGTTGGTGTAGAGCATGCAAGGATCAGGCCTATGACAGACCCACAAAAAGTGGCCTGGAACCGCGGCAAGGTGGTGGGTAAGAAGCCCCCGCTCACCCCCGACGAGGTCAGCCTGATCCGGCTGTTGCTGCGCCAGGACAGCCGGACGCAGCCGGCGGCGGTGCGGGACCTGGCGCTGTTCAACGTTGCCCTCGATACCTGCTTCCGGGGATCCGACCTGGTGCGGCTGCGGGTTGCCGATGTGGCGACGCCGATCGGGGTGCGCGAGATCGTCGAGATCCGGCAGAAGAAGACCGCGGCCCGCAACGCACGCCCGGTCCAGGCCAGGCTGTCGGCCGTGACACGCGACAGCTTGCGCGTCTACCTAGCGGTGGAAGAGCGGCCGCTGCACGGCTGGCTGTTCACTGGACAGGGCGTGCGGTGGTCGCATTCACACCTGAGCGAAAGCCAGCTCTGGCGGTTGTTCAAAGGCTGGCTGGTGCGGGCCCGGCTCGATCCGGCGCTCTACGGGCTGCACTCGCTGCGCCGCACCTTCCCGACCTACATCCACCAGCAGACCGGCAACCTGCGGGCCGCCCAGCTGTTGCTCGGGCACGTCAGCATCGAGAGCACCAAGGAGTACATCGGCACCGAACAGGCCGAGGCGCTCGATATCGCCCGCAAGTACCATCTCTAAGCCATGCAGACCTACCTCGAGAAGCGTGACGCGGCGACGAACCAAGCCCGGTACTATCGCATGCTGGTGCTGCCGAACCTGTTTGGAGCCTGGACGCTATACCGGGAGTGGGGCCGGATCGGTCAAGGCGGACAGGTCTGCATGGAGTGGTTTGAGAGTGAGGACCTTGCCGTGAGCGCGCTGATCCTGCTGGAAGCCGCCAAGCGCCGGCGCGGGTACTGGGTTGAGCCGCAGCAGCCGGGCATGTTTGAAGAGTGAGCCCCAATCTCACATCCTTACGGCGTGACTAGGTTCAGAAACACAATCCGAAGAGTCCCCCGCTATCTGTTGCGTCGGTCAGCTTGGTATCCAGAATATATGCCTTTACGTCGAAATCAGACCTGTAGCCATCTTCCGACAAAACAATTCCATGAAATCATGATATCATCGTTTCATGGAATTGTAGGATTCCCACATCGCCATGAAGAGCTGTGACTTCGAGCCCTTCGAAAACCCGAACGTCTCCCCTGCCCTCGCGCTGAAAGCATCGAAGACTTCTGGCGGGATCATTACTTGGAGTGGCTTGTTCTTGGCCTCAGATTTACGAGGATCGGCCTCGATGATGTTTGTGGCTTTCTCACGTGGCGGCGGCGCGCCCTTTTTCAAAAATGAGGTGTTCGCCATTATGCCACCTCTTTTGATGCTGTGATTGTTGCAAGACGATTGATGATCGACTGCGCCAGACGTTCGGCCTTTTCGTTCAGGCTGCGGTGTGGCGTCTCCGTGATGACCTTTCCAGCGTCGTGCGCGATGCCGTAGGCAGTTGAGACCGGCACATACCCATCAAGCGTGATGTAGTCAGTTTGCTCCAAGTAAGCCCTCGCCGCGTTGAGCTCCGCTTCGCTGTTCGTCGTTTTCACCAGCGCAAACGCAATCTTACTTGTGCTGATGCCCGTATCGGCCAAACTATGCGCCAACTTTACGGCTGGCCGCAGATCGTCCTTGGTCTGGCCCGTTGGGATGACCGTCAGATCAGCCGCTTGGGCAATCTCCAGCGTTTGTTGGGAGGAGTGCGGACGGCCATCGAGAATATAAGCGTCGAACCGTCCTGCCTCGGCTAATGCCGTTTTGAGGTTACCAAAGGGCTGGACCTGGATTTCAGGTTCGATCTGAGCCTCAGCGCGATCTGCCGCCCATTCGGTGCACGTGGTTTGCTGCGTGTCGAGGTCGGCGATCTTGACGGAAAAACCGTCCTTCGCCAGCTCCCGCGCAAACAGCCTTGCCAGAGTCGATTTCCCTGCCCCGCCCTTTTGCGAGACCATTCCTATTATGTAGCCCATGATACTCCTGCTCGATTTTTTTACATGATACCATGGAATCATGTTTCCTCAATACCCTGTTATCATGAGACCATGACGGCCAGGTTCCATGATTAAATGGAGTCATGGTATCATGGATATCCACGTTTCTCATGCCAGCTCTTGCAAAACTTGATGAAGTGGCGGGTAGGATACTTGGGCTCGATTTCATTGTCGCCAAGCCATGAGCGCCATTCACGCTCCAGCAGATACACATCCCAGCCTGGCGCAGCCGATCTTGCATCGTGATACGCTTCTGGATCAAGGCGGGCTTCCCAGACGGTGACGGAGGGCGTGATGAGCATCGTCCCGCGATTGCGAAACGTGACCATATCCGCCTCAGTATCAAACGTAACGCTATAGTCAGGCAGGTGGTCATAGTCAGCTAGGTCGCGGAGCATCTGTCGAAACCGCTTGAGGGGACTTTGAGAACCGGTCTTCTTGAGAAGGTTGGCGAGCCCAATCTTCCACTCGTCCTGCTGGCCACAATGCTTCCGTGCAATCTCGTACACACGCCGTTCAATTGGTTTGCGCAGCCGGAAGTAGTCACGGTGCAGCGTCAAAACCTCTTGGGAGCGAATCGCGTTGAACACCCAATCCGAGAGCTTCACCTCGCACCAGAGCAGCCGTCCGTCGAGGCCGTGCTTGCGGCGAATTGAAGAAGCGTCGATCAGGCCAAAACTGTCCGATTGTTCCTCATCGCCGGAGCGAATGTTCGTCCGTATCCGCGTGCCTTCTAGGCGATCAAGCGCTTCAACTAGCGCCATGTAATCCCGTCCGCTCGTGCCACGGTTGGTGAAAATCAGTAGGTCACGCGAGTTAATGCGAACGCGGGGCGATACAGGCTCGTTCTTTTTAAGCTTCGCCATGATCTGCGAGATGCAGTAAATTAAAATGTCCTTGTCATAAATCGTCGCCAAACCTTTGACGCTTGGAGTGATTTCAATCCAGCTGCCCTTGTGTTCATAGCGCCGAATGGCGGTCTCAGGCTTCTTCGACAGCGAATAGAAGGGATGCTCCATGTGGGTCATCACGTCCTTCAGCACAGCGTCGGCCACATCGCAGATGAACAAATCGTGCTGCGGATGCCTGTCTGGCATCAAGGGCAAGGAAGGCTTCTCCTCGCGGGCGGAGAAAAGGTCAAGATTCGTGGTATTAGGTTCCATACATCATATTCGTGGTATTAGGTACCTTGTGTCAAGTTTCGTGGTATCAGTTACCAAAGTTCGTGGTATTAGGTACCAAAGTTCGTGGTATCAGTTACCGAACGCTCTGATTAGCTTCTATATTTCATAGGCTTAAAGACGTTTATCAATGGCTTAACACTATATTTAACACATATATAACACCCAGCTTGAACGAGCGTGGCGGGGATAAGCCCGTTTTACACCTCAAAGCGGCCTGTCAGCACAAACGCACCGAAGATGCTGGGAATTCAGAATGCACCCTTCACTCCCTGACGATTACGCAAAACGTCGTTGCTCTATCGGGATCAATGTTGGGCCTGAACTCTGCCCCGATGATCTTACATGGCCATTTCCAATGCTGTGGCAGGGCGGGGATGAGGACGCTGCCGAGGAGCAGGGCTGCAATGAGACCTGCGCCAAAGACGAGGGGCAGCCCTATAGCGGCACGCCGCTTGATGACGGCCTCTCGGGCTGTGTAGTCCCTCACAGCCACCCTGAGAGCCTCCAGGGCGTCGTGTGAGGGCGCTGCACCCTGCTTGGCCCCTGTGGCTGCCCCGCGCTCTGCTGTGGCGCTCAGGTTGTCTGTGGCGCGCTGTGTGCTTGTCTCAATCTGCTCAGGGATCTTCTTGAAGCGATGATTAGTATGTTCAAACCATTTAGCGAGTAGCTCGAAGTTATAATTGAGCTGTTCGATCAGCTGGTCCGTCACCCCGGTGCGGCTATCCAGTTCGTCGAGGATCTCAATGAAGGCCGCGGCGCTGTCGCCACCGTTGGTCGTGATTTCCTTGTGGAAGATATCCCGCAGGCTGGGCAAGGTCTCTGGTGTCTGATCCGGCTCTGCATCGGTGCTATCGCTCATGACGGTTTCTCCATCCAGACGCTTTGCGCGGTATTCAGATCGCCGGCCGTTGCGGGGTCCGATGTTCGCGACGGATCGTCAGCATGCGCCCCATCGGCATCGCCCCTGCGGAAGCCAGCACTGTCCGCGCCTCCGCCGCCGTTCAGGACATCGTCGATGTCTCTGTCTGCTTCCGGGGCGGGGGAGACCATCCATCGAAGGCCTTGCGGTCCTGGGCACGAGCGAGCCCCTCGATCAGCGACTTCAGTAACCTAGTCACATCGGGATCACGGCTAGCTTGTTCGATGAGTGCACCGCCCAGAATAATCTTACGCCTGGCATCGATCTTGCGGTCCTGCGTCGCCTTCCGGGCGCGGGCGGATTGAAGTCTTGCCTTGGCCTGTTCGTACTGGCGTTCGAGCTTTTCCAGAGCGGGGGCGGCCATGACGGGGTTCCTTTTGAGAGGGTGGTGTACTACGTTGATGGAGGCCTACCATGAAAGCTGAAAAGATTGAATGGCGCACTTATGCAAACTTGTCCCGTCACTGCGTTTCCTTTCAAGTTTGCGTGGGGTCTCACCGGGGCAGAGCCCCCGCCGACAGCGTCCCCGTCCAATGAAGCTTCGCACATTGGCAAGAGAGGCGCTATCCGCCCCTCCAAACTCCCCAAAACCAATCTGCGCGATTGGATGGCGTGCCGGGCTGGCGCGCCGCCAGTGCGACCGTGGTACCTTGTCGGTGCCGGGTCTGCTGGCAGCTTTGTCAGCCCGGAGGCGTCGGAACAGCGGGCCATATGGTCCGGTTCCTCGCAGCGTTTGCCACGCTGCGCTCGTCCGGCAAACGGCCCCGTCGGTCCCTCACCCTGACCGTCCCGGTGGGGCCGGTCAGGTGTGAGGGATGCGGCGGGGCAGGCAGTGGCTTGCCGTCCGGGTGGACGCCTGCGCTGCTGCTGCGTCATCGCCCGGCCCGCGCCGCTTTGCGGGGCGCGGGCCGGGCGACTGACCGGGCCGCGCACCCGCGTCCCCGTCGCTGGCGCCGGGGTTTGCGCTGCGTGCTGGCGGTCGGCAGCGGACCGGTGTTCGCCGCCTGTGCCAGTCTTCTGGAGGGGTAGGGCGCATGGCGAGCTACCACCTGAGCGTCAAGACCGTGAAAGCGCAGCGTCGGGCGCACGGCGACAGCGGCAGCGGCCTACCGCGCCGGCGAATGCCTGTCCTGTGAGCGGGAGGGCCGGGTGCATGACTATACCCGCAAGCAGGGTATCGAGGATGCCTTCATCCTCGTGCCCACCGGTGCCCCCGAATGGGCGTCGGACCGCGCCGGTCTGTGGAACGCGGCCGAAGCGCGCGAGACCCGCAAGAATTCCGTCACTGCCCGCGAGTGGGAGCTGGCCTTGCCGTCAGATATCTCGGTGGAGGGCCGGGCCGCCCCGTGCGCGAGACTTTGCCCGTGCGCTGGTCGACCGCTACGGTATCGCCCGCGATGTTGCCCTGCATGCCCCACACCGCGAGGGCGATCAGCGAAACCATCACGCTCATATTCTGACTACCACCCGTGTGCTGTCAGCCGACGGTCTGACCGACAAGACCCGCATCCTCGACGCCGCGAAGACCGGCGGGGCTGAGATCGAGGAATGCGCGGCCTCTGGGCGCAGATGGGAATCATGCCCCTAGAACGCGCTGGTCTCGAAGCGCGGGTCGATCACCGCTCGCTGGAAGATCAGCGCGCGGCGGCGCTGGAGCGCGGGGAGGAGCTGGTCGCCATGACGCTGGACCGCGATCCTGAGATCGGAAAGCTGGGACCGGCGGCCAATGCCATGGAGCGCAAGGCACGGCGCATGGCTGAGCACAATGGCACGGACTACACGCCCGTCACCCAGCGCGGGGCGCAGGTGCACGGCGTCCGCCAGCAGCGCAGCCTCATGGCTGATTTGTTGAGCGGGATGGTTCAGGCCCGCAACATCTACATGGCAGCGCGTGAGGCCGACGCCAGCCGGTTGTCTGCGGCGACCGAGGCGGCGCGCGCGTTGTTTTCCTTCCGGGGCAGGGGCCATGACTTCGCCGCCAGCTTTAGCCGGGCGTACCAAGGGGAAGGAGGCCGAGCGGCAGCGGGTCTTGGCCGCTGAGCAGGCCCAGCAGCGCGAGGTGGGAGCGGTTGGCGGCGCTGGAGGCCGAGCGGGCGCAGTTCATCGAGCAGATCGCCCGCGCCCGCAGGACAGCCGTGAGCTTGACGACGGGGACCTCAGTGATGAGCTGGGCAGCGG
>NZ_WMEA01000009.1 GCF_021735925.1 Loktanella sp. M215 | reverse complement strand
CCTGATTTTTCTCCGGCGATGAGAGCATCGATCCTGCAAGGCCTTCACTTGGGCTTCGTGCTCTTCCAAAAGCCGTAGTCCAGCACGCACAACATCGCTGGCTGAGCCATAACGACCGGTCTCGACCTGCTCGCTGATGAAACCGGTAAAATGATCTCCAAGAGTCACGGATGTATTTCGAGGCATGGCATCACTCTCTTGCGTTCTGGGCACCATCTATGTGTACCAATATGTATTACAGATCAAGTAAGCCTTGAAGGCGCAACGGTCCCATCCGCACCAAAACCATCCATATTTTTACAAAAAAGCGCGCAGCGCCTTCTTGTTCATAAGTTCTATAAGTTCAGGGCGAAACTTATATTTAAATACAATAACTTGTGGTCTTATATGTGAGAAATGGGGACGCTTATGTGAGAAATGGGGACGCTTATGAGAAATGGGGACGCTTATGTGAGAAATGGGGGACGCTGGTACGAGTTGACATGTGAGTTTTATACTATGTAAAAACTCACATATGATAAAGACACTCCAAGTTGCTGCTGACCGCGCCCATGATGATGCTAAAAACGGTGCTACCTGCTGAGGTGGCGCGGGGCGTTTACATTGAGAACCCGCCAAGCGCTGAAGCTCTCAAGCTGATGCACCTGCTCATTGCGACGGCGGGCGGGCGCATGGCTGAAGACGTGCGCCACGAGCTCCGGCTGGCCAGCATTAAGTCCATCACCGGGATGCGAAACCATTCGCGGGCCACGCTGCGCAAACTGTTCATCGAGCTGGCGGGCGCTGTGATGGTCTTCGACGACACCGACGCTCAGTGCGAGATTATTGGTGGGTTTCTGGATCGGGCAAAGCTGGATTACCGCGATGAAGACAGCGATAATCTATTGGTCGCATGGTGGTTCGGCGGCGCATTTCGGGAAATGGCAGAGAACTCGTGCCATTGGGCCATCATGGATCGCCAGACGGTCTTCGCCCTGTCCTCGAAGTATTCGATCCTGCTGTTCCAGTACGTCGCCTCGCTGGTGAACCTGAACTACGTCACCAGCAAAACCTTCACTGTGTCAGAGTTACGCACGATAATGGGTGTCCCAGAAGGTAAGATGAATCGTTTCGCAGATTTCCGACGTTTTGCATTGGAAGCTGCCATCGACGAAATCAATCAAACCTCACGAATGACGTTGACCGCCACACCGCGCAAAGTTGGGCGTACCGTGACCGGCATTACTATCGCACGGGCTGAAAAAGAGCCGGAGCGGAAGCGAGACACGAAGCGTGAGTTGGATCGCCCTAAGACAGGCCGCAAGGCGCGGCGCGACGGGACAGCGGAAACCCCGTCCCTAACCTTCCCAGAACATGGCACGGTGCGGGACACGCAGCCTTGGGACCGCATCGCACGGGACACTGCGCCAAGGCTGGAAGGTGGGCACGTCCCGGATCTTCGCAAATTGGCCGATGCGTTTCGCAAGTGGTGCGGCGAGAAGTCGATCCCGCTGGATGCAACCAGCATCGAGAAAACCTTCACCACATGGTGTAAAAGTTACTCGGCGCGGTAGGCACTTCTGAAAGGGTTTTGCCTTTGCGTCTTGAACTACTTATTGTAGTAACATAAAGTATGGACATTGAATACCCGACCGCTAAGCGTGACGCCACTCTCGCCGAGCGCGGCACGGATATGGCCCGCGCCGCAGAGATCTTCGACGAAACCACCCTGACGGTGGAGGACGATCGCCAGGACTACGGCGAGACGCGTCAGATCACGATCGGCTTTCTCGATGCCCGCATGGTGGTCATGGTCTGGACACAACGCGGCACAGCACGCCGTATCATCAGCTTGAGGAAAGCCAATGAGCGAGAACAAAGAGCATATGCAGGCCGCTTCTGACGATGATGCGCCCGACCTGTCAGCACCTTACTGGGCCGACAAGATCGCCAAGGCGACCGTTCAGCGCGGACGGCCAAAAGCGGATGTGACCAAGGTGTCCACGACGATCCGTCTGGACCCGGACGTTATTGCTGCGTTCAAGGCGCAAGGCGCTGGTTGGCAAAGCCGGATTAACGATGCTCTGCGCAAGGCTGCTGGGCTTTAGGCCATGGCAGCAGCTAGTTGGATGGTTCAGAGATCAGTTTGGGCCGCAACTTCGCGATGGAAAACTCTTTGTAGTGGAACCAAGATCGAGAACGTTGAGCCTTGGCCCGGCTGGCTTTTAACGGTGATGGTACCTTCCATCCGGTCAACCATACGCTTCACGATGGGCATACCAAGACCTGTTCCGCCGTAAATTCTCGGGTTGACCGCGTCAGCTTGCTCAAACTCATTAAAGATTTTCTTATGGTATTCTGGTGCAATGCCAATACCTGTATCGGCGACATCAATGGCAACCTGGCCATAAGAATCTTCACTTATATTGACGGTGACAGATCCAGTATCCGTAAATTTAACAGCATTGCCGATCAGATTTTGCAGGATGGTTTGAAACGCTAATTTGTCGGCAAGATAGGTGGTTCCGGCGAGTTGATCTTTGACACTCATGCGGATCGACTTGGCGTCTGCGAGCCCCATGAATTCGTCTAAGACGTCGCTGGAAAGTTTACCAATGTCCGCTTCTTCTTCTATGATTTCGAAGTGGCCAGCATCGAGTTTGGCTAGATCAAGCACATCATTCACAAAGCCCAGAAGCTTTTCGGCTGACCGATTGAGGATCGTCATCAGACGTTTTGATTGATCTTCAGATTTCACTTCGCCGAGCATCTTGATCGAGCCGATGATACCGGTAAGCGGCGTCCTTATTTCGTGGCTAACGTGCGCAATGTAGCCGCTTCTATTCGCCATGATATCTTGCAAATCGACGCGCGCTTTGCGTTCCTCCAGTGCCAACGTTCGAGCTTTTACGATGCCATCGACGCAGCGAGCTAAGTCTTCTAGAATACTAATTTCATCCTGCGTCCATTCACGGGGGAGGCGGACATGCAGCATAGCGCGCCGATTACTTTCCCTGCCGTTGTATGTATTGGACTGCCCAGATAAGAGCGTAAGCCGTTCTGGACAACAAACTCGTTATCGAAAGTGCGAGCATCTTTTAGTAAATCTGGGATAGCGACCGTCTTCTGACTTGCCTGTACATACTGACAGATTGATCCTTCGATCGGCATGTCGCCTACATCAGGGTTGTCAAAGAATGGACCTACAGATGCAGAAATATGTTGCCGTTTCTCTTGGCTTTCCAAAACAGACACAAATGAGATAGGCACGCGAAACATGCGGGTCGCAAGAGTGATGATGTTGAGAAGGTCCTCGTCCATTCTGCCATGCAGCAATCCGAGAGCTTCAAACGTATACGTTTTAGCCAAGGTACTGCTCCGAAGTTAGCGCTAATGCGCTCGTTTATAAACAATACCACCTCGAACCCGAGATTTTGGCAAATCTATGTCATTATCAGAAGCTTAATAAAGCCAGAGCAAGGATTGATCGATTTTCAAGCAGCAAGCCTTTCGGGATAGCGAGATTCTGCTCTCGTCTGCAAAGCGATGCTTCCTGACTGTTCCAGAAACGCTCGTTTTTGGAACGTGCGCAAACCACCCCGATTGACGCTGCCATAAACCCTGTTCAAAACTGACATAGTTGTTGAAGGTTTTTGGAAGGGTCAGATTCATGATCGTTGGCTATGCACGCGTCTCGACAGAAGATCAGCACCTTGATCCCCAAACCTCTGCCCTTGAGGCAGCCGGCGCCGAGCGCATCTTTACGGAGAAAGTGTCGGGCACCAAGAAGTCACGACCCGAGCTGGACCGTATGATTGACCAGCTGCGTCAGGCTGATGTCGTGGTAGTCGCCAAATATGACCGACTGAGCCGGTCGTTGCAGGATCTTCTGCACATCATGGGGGCTATTAGCGCGAAGGGTGCAGGCTTTCGTTCCCTGGCTGAGGACATCGACACAACGACGCCTGCTGGTAGGCTTGTGTTTCATGTCTTTGCCTCTATCGCTCAGTTTGAGCGTGAGCGTATTTCTGAGCGGACTAAAGAAGGGCTCGTGGCCTCCCGTAAGCGCGGAAGGATCGGCGGCAGACCCCCAGCCCTATCTCCCGAACGCCGTGCAGAGGTGGTTCGGATGCGCGACCAAGAAGGTCGTGGCATTGCAGAACTGTCGCGTCTGTTTGAGGTAAGCCCGAACACCATTAGACGAGCCTGAAAGATGAGGCATGTCTGAAGTCAAATTGACCGCGTGCCCTGTAAAGCTCTATGGTCAACCTAACAGGAAAATAGCCACACCTAACATGGTATGAAGCAGGGATCTCAACGGTGGGAAAAGTAAGTGTAAGGGAGGCGGTCAAGCACTACCAAATTTCTCGCCCCACCCTCATGAAACACCTAAAAGAAGGCAAGTTGTCCGCTAGAAAAGATGGTCAAGGGTCATGGGAAATTGACCAGTCAGAGCTGGCGAGAGTTTACAAGCCGCGCCTAAGTGAAACTCACGTTGACCAGTCAAGTTTGACCACGCCCAACAGCGACACAAACGCCGTTGAAATCAGCGTTTTGCAAGTCAAACTTAATGCAGCCATGGAAACGATAGAGCGCTTGGAAGCTGACAAAGCTGACTGGAAGCAACAAGCGCAATCACTGGCACGTCTTGCGCCTCCAGATGGGGCAGGGGAGACGCCCAGAAGGTCGCTATGGAAGCGGATCAGAGGCAGTTAGTACGCCAAGCCCCCCAAAAACCTTCAACAACGACTTCAGTTTTGAACCGGTTTAGTGGCTGCAAAAAACTGACCGTTGCAGATCCCCTCCACAAACGAGCGCTTTAGGAAGGCGCCCAAAAGCGGCAATTCGAACCTCGCCGTTATTGACCGCTCCAAATGCACCATCTACTTTTTGCTGGTCTGAAACAGGTTAGGCGCGGGAAGGTTGGCCCGGCCCCCGCTTTTTGCGGGACCTTCCGCTACAAGTCAGCGGCCCAAGACTATCAAGGCGTCTGCATGGTGCAGGTGCCGATAGAAAGGGCATGACATGAAACCTCTAATATCCGTTCTGACGCTTGGCGTAGCTGATCTCGAAAGATCGCTGGCATTCTACCGAGATGGACTTGGACTGCCGACAACAGGCATCATAGGACGGGAATTCGAGCATGGCGCGGTTGCGTTTTTTCGACCTGTCTGGCGGGCTAAAGCTCGCTCTGTGGGCGCAGGCCGACATTGCCCATGATACTGGGCTCCCGGTGCAGCCAATTAGCCCCACCGCCCTTACCATCGGGCACAATGTAGTGCGTCGAGAAGACGTCGATCAGGGTTTGAGGGCGGCAGCGCGGGCCGGGGCCAAAATCATCAAATCCGCCCAGGATACATTCTATGGTGGCTACGCCGCCTACTTCGCGGACCCTGACGGTCACTTATGGGAGATCGTCTGGAACCCGGATCTACTTCCTCCGGACGATTGATCTCTTCTAAACTAGTCGCTGGCCTATAGCCTTAGAGGCCAGCGACTACTCCAATAACGAATGTTTTTATTATTAATGCTACAAAAAAACCTGCCGCTAATAGTCTTTCGCAGATATTTTACAAATCTCTTTCAATATCTATATCATCGATATCCTCAATAACTTCCATTTCAACAATATCTCCACTTACAGGTGAAACTCGCCGTTCGAAACGATGTATCATTCTTGTAATATCTGGGTCACCGACTTCTTTTTCAGCAACCTTCATAGCTTCGAGCGCATCATCGATGAAAGCATTGTCGCCCGACACACGATATAGCTCCAAGGATACGTCTGCATGAAGTTGAAGATTTTGACGATTGAATGGATCGCCCTTAAGAATTTTTAGCGCTGCGCTGAATGCATCGTTTAGCATCTTTGATTTATCGTCCAGCATCAAGCCCACGGTACCTATTGCCCGCTCAATGAGTAAGCGAACTCTATATCTCCGAACGGGTCCATCAGCTCCCAAATCATTTTCGAAGATCCTAATTTCCGCTTCAGCATCTGGGAAATGCCCATTATTAATCAGATTAGTGATAAGTCGATGCCGCGGCACCCTTTCTCGCGGAGCTACTGAGATCATTATTCTCAGAAGTTCATTCTGAGATGATACGTCCGAAATACGTGATATACCTCCTTCAAAACTACAAAGCTGCCGGATGGTTCTAATTTCAATATCGTATGTTGGCGAAATGTTAGAAGCTACTTGCTTCAGCAACGCAAAAATCTCCTTTTGACCACCAAACTTATGCTTCGAGATTATTTCAGATATTACAGGATGTCGCCCACTCCAACCGAAGATACTCTCTCGCTTGTTTATTTGATACTCTTCTACGAGCCCTTCAAGGTTCTCTAGAACCATACCAATATCTTGAGCAGTAATTTGAAGTAGTCGAACCACAAGTTGACGGTGAACTCGGACTCCGAAGCTTTCCAACGCGCAAATTACTTTATAAACAGATTGATAATTAGGGTTAACACCAGAAAACTCACGCAATACGATTGTATCGAAGCTGTCGTTTGCAAAAATATTCTTCATACAAACAAAGAAATCTTTATTGCATCTTTCAATTAGACGCCGTCGACGTTCTTGAAGGGTAAAACCTTTAAAGCTTTTGTCCACTAGCTTTGCGATTTCTGGAACCCCCTGAACCAATGAAAGAAGGCTTCCAATTTCAGTTGGATCAAGAGTGGATAACTCTATAAGCTCCACGGATTTATATAGATTTGCGGTCTTGATCCGCGGCTTCCAATGGTTCTTGGCAGATGTCAGTATAAGCCGCAGTCGCTTTGACCCATCATCATGTAACCAATTAATTAGATTATTAATCTCGTGAAGGTAAAGGTGTGCATCGTCCAGTACCATTACAGCATTTCGCTGACTTTCCTCTAAAGCTCTGGCGACATTTCTCCATTCATCGGCGATGAACTCACGGTCTGGATTGTGCTCCCACCCCAAATAGCCTTTTTCCAACTAAGTCAAATGCAATTTGACGTGCTAGAGATGTTTTCCCAACACCACTCGCGCCCAATACTACTGAGTACTGAACGTCGTTTTGTAGTTTATCAGAAACCCGCTCTTTATTTGTCCTGGGAAAGGTGAATCCGGCTCTAATATCTGAATAGGTTGGTGCGCCGCCTCCAAACATTTTCGGAAAGTCAGGAGGTATCTGATTTGCTTGATGTTCAATATCAACGGTAATAGATCTTAATATCGTACTTTGAATAAGTGGGTCATCTGAGGTTTCGGAAACGGGAACAACCTGATGAGACTGCTTTGCAAGCTCAAAAAAGAAATCATCTATTCCACCAAATACGACCTGTAGCCCCTTTCTTTCTAAAAGCATCGCTCGATTTTGGTCTTCCGTATATACAAGAAGAAATATTCTTCCTGATGAATAGGATTTCTGCCGGAGCTTCAAGGCTCGCTTTACTAATGTATCCAAATCTGGATCAGCTAGGGACTGCCCTATAATAACTGCGTCATGCGAGTTTAAATCATTTTTAAATCTGTCGTAGAGGGCTTCGCGATAGTCCTCCACAGTATCATTGTCTTCCTCAGTCAGAATCATTTTAGATCGATGGCCATCCGAAGTATCGTGTCCAATCGTCCCATGAATTTTGAATATTGATGTTGACGTAGGAGGCGTAGGCTCACCAAAATCAAAATTGGAAGAAAAAACTCGGATGTCTTTACTTCTTTTTAAGAACGCCTTTTCAACAAGATCATCGTAATTTGTTGTAAAAATCGAAACCCAATCGTATTCTGCTACATTTTGTAAGCCCCCAGTTGGCCGCAGTCCCTTAAACTTCGACCTTACCTGTGCAACAAGCTCCTTACGGTTTTTTTTGTATTCAAAAAGGGAACAGAGTTCAGCAAAGTTATAGGTTCCAGGATCCTCTCCAATTATAGGAGCCAAATGTTCGCATAGGTTCCAGACGCTTGGAGCCCCTGACGGAAGAGATGCTCCCGCACCAAAAACTAAAACCGTGTTGCTTGGAGTCAGCTCAGAGACGAGGGATTTAATAGTAATTGGCATTTTAGCCTCAAAATTTAAAGCGAGGCCATTGCGTCGCGATGAAAAAATTCTCTCAGGCTCTTAATGAGAGATAGAAATCTCAGAGGTTCTTATAAAAAGATTAAATTTCGCTTATCATACTGAACCTGACATGAATGATGAATGATTGCCGTAGGTTTATCCAGCAGCAACAGCTCGGGTCTAAAGAGCTTGTCTGTTAGCAGTACAACAGTATCTGGCATCAGGAACTTTTTAAGTCTGCTTTTGACCAGAATGGTACAGACAAGTGACATTGCGCGAAAGATCGGTTCCGCCCTTGATACATCGGATTCAACGCAGCGATGGAGTAAGTAGATTCGAACACCCAAACTGCTACTAAATTCGTGAATAGCCTGCCTCAAATGCTATACCCCCCGCCCTTCGCGCTCGATACCCCGCTCCCGTTCCAGCATGCGTTCGCGCTCCAACACCTTTGCTCTCTCCCGATCCTGCTCCGTCAGGTCTTGGCCGGCGCTCTCGACATTGCGCGCGATCTCAACGCTCCGGTCCTCGCCTCGCCCCTCCCGCGCCGCCTGTAGCCGCTCAAGGGCGTTCTGCGGCCTCTCCTCGGCCCCTCGCGATGCACGGGCGGCTTGCAGCCGCTCCAGCGCCGTCTCCGGGGCGCGGGTGAGGCCAAGCGCTGCCGCGCGCTCCTGCACCCGGTCCAGCGCCCGCTCCAGCCATTCGCGGGCCTGCGTCTGGAACTCCCGCGCGACCTCGCGCACCTGAAGGCCGATCTCGCGCACCTCCTGCCAGCGATCGGAGGCCGGTGTGGCGATGCCGCGCCGCATCATGCTCCAGCCCCGGGCGCCGACGTCGGGCAGGGGCGGGCGGTCCAGCGCCACGGCCCGCGCCATCTCCGCGACGTGGACCCGCTCGTCGCCGTTGCGCTCGGCCGCATAGGCCCGCTCAAGCGCCTCCTCGCGCTGCGCCTCCAGCGTGCGGTGATCCACCCGCTCGTGGACGTTGCAGCGCTCAAGGGTGTGGTTGACGTGATCGGCCCAGGACGACCGCCAGTCCACCAGCAGCTCCTTGGCGTTCCAGTCGCGGTTCTTGGCCCCGAACCCCTCGGGGCCAATCTCGCGGGTGGTCAGCATGATATGCGCGTGGTGGTTCCGCTGGTCGCCTTCACGCCCCGGGGCGTGGAGGGCGATGTCAGCGACCATACCGCGGGCGACGAACTGCGCCTGAACGAACCCGCGCACGAGATCGCGGTTCTGTTCCGGCGTCAGCTCGGAGGGCAGGGCCACGCGCACCTCGCGGCTGACCTGCGCATCCTTGCGCCGCTCGACAGCCTCGACGGCGTTCCAGAGAGACGACCGGTCACGCGCCCAGTCGGGCGCGTGCTCCGGGGCAAGGATCTCGGTGTGCAGGACGCCATCCTTGCGGGTGTAGTCGTGCACCTCGCCGGTGCGCAGATCGCGCACACGCTCGGCGGCGCGGTAGGCGCTCGCGGCGGTCGCGGACCGCCCCTTGCTGCGGGAGATCACAGAGGCATCAAAATGATAAATCGCCATGATCGCCCTCTTGGCTTGGTTTCGAAAGGATGCGCAGCGGTCCTTCGCTCGCCGTCGTGCAACGACGTATAGGTGAGCACTTCGTGCTACCAGCCCTTTACCCACACCCCGGCGCTTGCTATCAAAGCACAACCCCAAGGAGTGCGCAATGAAGACAATAGACCAGCAGATTGCATCCGCTCAGGACAAGCTCTCAAGGCTCAAGTCAAAGAAAAAATCCACCGACACCCGCGTCAAGATCATCGCAGGCGCTATCGTCGTGAAGGCTGCAATGGAAAGTCCGGAAGCAGCGGCAAAGCTGGCAGGGCTGCTGCGCGAACGGGTGACACGGGATCTCGACGTGAAAGACATTCAGCCGCTCTTGGCAGACCTCGACAAGAAGGCGGCGCGCAATGGCTGATCCGGTAAACCCCGCGGCACCCATGCCCCAGGACGAGAAGATCAACGCACTGCTCGATGCCACAGCGGAGAACACCACCAAGCTGATTGCCGTCCAGCAGCAGACAGCGGCAACGGCAGCCTCTGTCCAGGATGCACGCGTCTATGTGCAGACCATCGCCAAACAGACCAACTGGGAGACCAACGGCAAGGCAATCTCAGTCATTCTGGACAAGGCCATGCGGGAGGATCGCGCAGCCCTGAACGCTGCCGGAGAGGCCGCACGCGAGATGCGTGCGAAGTCCGTGGAGATCACCCACCGGGTCGGGGAAGCCGCTGCGGCGCAGAAAGAGGCTAGCCAGATGTTCAATGCGGCCTCAGACAGGCTCCTGAGCGTCATAGAGGCCCATCAGGAAGGCAAGTGGCGCAGAGTGGGCGTGATCGCCCTCATAGGGGCGCTCTGTGGTGCTGTGGGCTTCTTTGCCCGAGAGCCGGCGAACAGATACGCCGTCCTCAGAGAGGCGAGCGCTGCGCTCAGGATCAATGCGTCAGATGCAGCCTGCAGAGACCTCCGTGGAGAGACTCTGCCGTCTGAGGGAACCTTCGCCTGTGTCATCTGGCAAACCGCACAGTGACACAGAATACGGCCTGTACCGTTCAGAGGTTCAGGCCGAGATCCTGCCGCTGGTGCAGCACCCGCATAATCTCAATGCGGTCTTTCCGCTCCCGAAAATAGATCATGTGCGATCCTACGGGGCATTTCAGATAGCCGGGGCGCACATCGACCTCTCGGCCTGTCCTGACACCCAAGACCAAGGCCTCGAATGCTGCAACCAGATCGCGAAGGTAGCTGTCCGCTTGAGCAAGCGACCACGTCTGAAACGTGTAGAACCAGATCTCTTCCAGATCGATCTCCGCCAGCGGGGCCAGCGTGTAGGACTTATCCGGCATGCGAGGCCGCATGCTTCGCATGCATGCGGCTCAGGAAGGTTTCGCTGTCAAAGGCGCGGGGCTTCCCTGATTTTTCTCCGGCGATGAGAGCATCCTGCAAGGCCTTCACTTGGGCTTCGTGCTCTTCCAAAAGCCGTAGTCCAGCACGCACAACATCGCTGGCTGAGCCATAACGACCGGTCTCGACCTGCTCGCTGATGAAACCGGTAAAATGATCTCCAAGAGTCACGGATGTATTTCGAGGCATGGCATCACTCCTTGCGTTCTGGGCACCATCTATG
The DNA here is from genome assembly GCF_021735925.1 of Loktanella sp. M215. Lineage (NCBI taxonomy): Bacteria > Pseudomonadati > Pseudomonadota > Alphaproteobacteria > Rhodobacterales > Roseobacteraceae > Loktanella > Loktanella sp. M215. The sequence goes on along the minus strand of NZ_WMEA01000009.1, from coordinate 10,281 downwards.
TGTACCAATATGTATTACAGATCAAGTAAGCCTTGAAGGCGCAACGGTCCCATCCGCACCAAAACCATCCATATTTTTACAAAAAAGCGCGCAGCGCCTTTCTTGTTCATAAGTTCTATAAGTTCAGGGCGAAACTTATATTTAAATACAATAACTTGTGGTCTTATATGTGAGAAATGGGGACGCTTATGTGAGAAATGGGGACGCTTATGTGAGAAATGGGGACGCTTATGTGAGAAATGGGGACGCTGGTACGAGTTGACATGTGAGTTTTATACTATGTAAAAACTCACATATGATAAAGACACTCCAAGTTGCTGCTGACCGCGCCCATGATGATGCTAAAACGGTGCTACCTGCTGAGGTGGCGCGGGGCGTTTACATTGAGAACCCGCCAAGCGCTGAAGCTCTCAAGCTGATGCACCTGCTCATTGCGACGGCGGGCGGGCGCATGGCTGAAGACGTGCGCCACGAGCTCCGGCTGGCCAGCATTAAGTCCATCACCGGGATGCGAAACCATTCGCGGGCCACGCTGCGCAAACTGTTCATCGAGCTGGCGGGCGCTGTGATGGTCTTCGACGACACCGACGCTCAGTGCGAGATTATTGGTGGGTTTCTGGATCGGGCAAAGCTGGATTACCGCGATGAAGACAGCGATAATCTATTGGTCGCATGGTGGTTCGGCGGCGCATTTCGGGAAATGGCAGAGAACTCGTGCCATTGGGCCATCATGGATCGCCAGACGGTCTTCGCCCTGTCCTCGAAGTATTCGATCCTGCTGTTCCAGTACGTCGCCTCGCTGGTGAACCTGAACTACGTCACCAGCAAAACCTTCACTGTGTCAGAGTTACGCACGATAATGGGTGTCCCAGAAGGTAAGATGAATCGTTTCGCAGATTTCCGACGTTTTGCATTGGAAGCTGCCATCGACGAAATCAATCAAACCTCACGAATGACGTTGACCGCCACACCGCGCAAAGTTGGGCGTACCGTGACCGGCATTACTATCGCCTGGGCTGAAAAAGAGCCGGAGCGGAAGCGAGACACGAAGCGTGAGTTGGATCGCCCTAAGACAGGCCGCAAGGCGCGGCGCGACGGGACAGCGGAAACCCCGTCCCTAACCTTCCCAGAACATGGCACGGTGCGGGACACGCAGCCTTGGGACCGCATCGCACGGGACACTGCGCCAAGGCTGGAAGGTGGGCACGTCCCGGATCTTCGCAAATTGGCCGATGCGTTTCGCAAGTGGTGCGGCGAGAAGTCGATCCCGCTGGATGCAACCAGCATCGAGAAAACCTTCACCACATGGTGTAAAAGTTACTCGGCGCGGTAGGCACTTCTGAAAGGGTTTTGCCTTGCGTCTTGAACTACTTATTGTAGTAACATAAAGTATGGACATTGAATACCCGACCGCTAAGCGTGACGCCACTCTCGCCGAGCGCGGCCTGGATATGGCCCGCGCCGCAGAGATCTTCGACGAAACCACCCTGACGGTGGAGGACGATCGCCAGGACTACGGCGAGACGCGTCAGATCACGATCGGCTTTCTCGATGCCCGCATGGTGGTCATGGTCTGGACACAACGCGGCACAGCACGCCGTATCATCAGCTTGAGGAAAGCCAATGAGCGAGAACAAAGAGCATATGCAGGCCGCTTCTGACGATGATGCGCCCGACCTGTCAGCACCTTACTGGGCCGACAAGATCGCCAAGGCGACCGTTCAGCGCGGACGGCCAAAAGCGGATGTGACCAAGGTGTCCACGACGATCCGTCTGGACCCGGACGTTATTGCTGCGTTCAAGGCGCAAGGCGCTGGTTGGCAAAGCCGGATTAACGATGCTCTGCGCAAGGCTGCTGGGCTTTAGGCCATGGCAGCAGCTAGTTGGATGGTTCAGAGATCAGTTTGGGCCGCAACTTCGCGATGGAAAACTCTTTGTAGTGGAACCAAGATCGAGAACGTTGAGCCTTGGCCCGGCTGGCTTTTTAACGGTGATGGTACCTTCCATCCGGTCAACCATACGCTTCACGATGGGCATACCAAGACCTGTTCCGCCGTAAATTCTCGGGTTGACCGCGTCAGCTTGCTCAAACTCATTAAAGATTTTCTTATGGTATTCTGGTGCAATGCCAATACCTGTATCGGCGACATCAATGGCAACCTGGCCATAAGAATCTTCACTTATATTGACGGTGACAGATCCAGTATCCGTAAATTTAACAGCATTGCCGATCAGATTTTGCAGGATGGTTTGAAACGCTAATTTGTCGGCAAGATAGGTGGTTCCGGCGAGTTGATCTTTGACACTCATGCGGATCGACTTGGCGTCTGCGAGCCCCATGAATTCGTCTAAGACGTCGCTGGAAAGTTTACCAATGTCCGCTTCTTCTTCTATGATTTCGAAGTGGCCAGCATCGAGTTTGGCTAGATCAAGCACATCATTCACAAAGCCCAGAAGCTTTTCGGCTGACCGATTGAGGATCGTCATCAGACGTTTTGATTGATCTTCAGATTTCACTTCGCCGAGCATCTTGATCGAGCCGATGATACCGGTAAGCGGCGTCCTTATTTCGTGGCTAACGTGCGCAATGTAGCCGCTTCTATTCGCCATGATATCTTGCAAATCGACGCGCGCTTTGCGTTCCTCCAGTGCCAACGTTCGAGCTTTTACGATGCCATCGACGCAGCGAGCTAAGTCTTCTAGAATACTAATTTCATCCTGCGTCCATTCACGGGGGGAGGCGGACATGCAGCATAGCGCGCCGATTACTTTCCCTGCCGTTGTATGTATTGGACTGCCCAGATAAGAGCGTAAGCCGTTCTGGACAACAAACTCGTTATCGAAAGTGCGAGCATCTTTTAGTAAATCTGGGATAGCGACCGTCTTCTGACTTGCCTGTACATACTGACAGATTGATCCTTCGATCGGCATGTCGCCTACATCAGGGTTGTCAAAGAATGGACCTACAGATGCAGAAATATGTTGCCGTTTCTCTTGGCTTTCCAAAACAGACACAAATGAGATAGGCACGCGAAACATGCGGGTCGCAAGAGTGATGATGTTGAGAAGGTCCTCGTCCATTCTGCCATGCAGCAATCCGAGAGCTTCAAACGTATACGTTTTAGCCAAGGTACTGCTCCGAAGTTAGCGCTAATGCGCTCGTTTATAAACAATACCACCTCGAACCCGAGATTTTGGCAAATCTATGTCATTATCAGAAGCTTAATAAAGCCAGAGCAAGGATTGATCGATTTTCAAGCAGCAAGCCTTTCGGGATAGCGAGATTCTGCTCTCGTCTGCAAAGCGATGCTTCCTGACTGTTCCAGAAACGCTCGTTTTTGGAACGTGCGCAAACCACCCCGATTGACGCTGCCATAAACCCTGTTCAAAACTGACATAGTTGTTGAAGGTTTTTGGAAGGGTCAGATTCATGATCGTTGGCTATGCACGCGTCTCGACAGAAGATCAGCACCTTGATCCCCAAACCTCTGCCCTTGAGGCAGCCGGCGCCGAGCGCATCTTTACGGAGAAAGTGTCGGGCACCAAGAAGTCACGACCCGAGCTGGACCGTATGATTGACCAGCTGCGTCAGGCTGATGTCGTGGTAGTCGCCAAATATGACCGACTGAGCCGGTCGTTGCAGGATCTTCTGCACATCATGGGGGCTATTAGCGCGAAGGGTGCAGGCTTTCGTTCCCTGGCTGAGGACATCGACACAACGACGCCTGCTGGTAGGCTTGTGTTTCATGTCTTTGCCTCTATCGCTCAGTTTGAGCGTGAGCGTATTTCTGAGCGGACTAAAGAAGGGCTCGTGGCCTCCCGTAAGCGCGGAAGGATCGGCGGCAGACCCCCAGCCCTATCTCCCGAACGCCGTGCAGAGGTGGTTCGGATGCGCGACCAAGAAGGTCGTGGCATTGCAGAACTGTCGCGTCTGTTTGAGGTAAGCCCGAACACCATTAGACGAGCCTGAAAGATGAGGCATGTCTGAAGTCAAATTGACCGCGTGCCCTGTAAAGCTCTATGGTCAACCTAACAGGAAAATAGCCACACCTAACATGGTATGAAGCAGGGATCTCAACGGTGGGAAAAGTAAGTGTAAGGGAGGCGGTCAAGCACTACCAAATTTCTCGCCCCACCCTCATGAAACACCTAAAAGAAGGCAAGTTGTCCGCTAGAAAAGATGGTCAAGGGTCATGGGAAATTGACCAGTCAGAGCTGGCGAGAGTTTACAAGCCGCGCCTAAGTGAAACTCACGTTGACCAGTCAAGTTTGACCACGCCCAACAGCGACACAAACGCCGTTGAAATCAGCGTTTTGCAAGTCAAACTTAATGCAGCCATGGAAACGATAGAGCGCTTGGAAGCTGACAAAGCTGACTGGAAGCAACAAGCGCAATCACTGGCACGTCTTGCGCCTCCAGATGGGGCAGGGGAGACGCCCAGAAGGTCGCTATGGAAGCGGATCAGAGGCAGTTAGTACGCCAAGCCCCCCAAAAACCTTCAACAACGACTTCAGTTTTGAACCGGTTTAGTGGCTGCAAAAAACTGACCGTTGCAGATCCCCTCCACAAACGAGCGCTTTAGGAAGGCGCCCAAAAGCGGCAATTCGAACCTCGCCGTTATTGACCGCTCCAAATGCACCATCTACTTTTTGCTGGTCTGAAACAGGTTAGGCGCGGGAAGGTTGGCCCGGCCCCCGCTTTTTGCGGGACCTTCCGCTACAAGTCAGCGGCCCAAGACTATCAAGGCGTCTGCATGGTGCAGGTGCCGATAGAAAGGGCATGACATGAAACCTCTAATATCCGTTCTGACGCTTGGCGTAGCTGATCTCGAAAGATCGCTGGCATTCTACCGAGATGGACTTGGACTGCCGACAACAGGCATCATAGGACGGGAATTCGAGCATGGCGCGGTTGCGTTTTTCGACCTGTCTGGCGGGCTAAAGCTCGCTCTGTGGGCGCAGGCCGACATTGCCCATGATACTGGGCTCCCGGTGCAGCCAATTAGCCCCACCGCCCTTACCATCGGGCACAATGTAGTGCGTCGAGAAGACGTCGATCAGGGTTTGAGGGCGGCAGCGCGGGCCGGGGCCAAAATCATCAAATCCGCCCAGGATACATTCTATGGTGGCTACGCCGCCTACTTCGCGGACCCTGACGGTCACTTATGGGAGATCGTCTGGAACCCGGATCTACTTCCTCCGGACGATTGATCTCTTCTAAACTAGTCGCTGGCCTATAGCCTTAGAGGCCAGCGACTACTCCAATAACGAATGTTTTTATTATTAATGCTACAAAAAAACCTGCCGCTAATAGTCTTTCGCAGATATTTTACAAATCTCTTTCAATATCTATATCATCGATATCCTCAATAACTTCCATTTCAACAATATCTCCACTTACAGGTGAAACTCGCCGTTCGAAACGATGTATCATTCTTGTAATATCTGGGTCACCGACTTCTTTTTCAGCAACCTTCATAGCTTCGAGCGCATCATCGATGAAAGCATTGTCGCCCGACACACGATATAGCTCCAAGGATACGTCTGCATGAAGTTGAAGATTTTTGACGATTGAATGGATCGCCCTTAAGAATTTTTTAGCGCTGCGCTGAATGCATCGTTTAGCATCTTTGATTTATCGTCCAGCATCAAGCCCACGGTACCTATTGCCCGCTCAATGAGTAAGCGAACTCTATATCTCCGAACGGGTCCATCAGCTCCCAAATCATTTTCGAAGATCCTAATTTCCGCTTCAGCATCTGGGAAATGCCCATTATTAATCAGATTAGTGATAAGTCGATGCCGCGGCACCCTTTCTCGCGGAGCTACTGAGATCATTATTCTCAGAAGTTCATTCTGAGATGATACGTCCGAAATACGTGATATACCTCCTTCAAAACTACAAAGCTGCCGGATGGTTCTAATTTCAATATCGTATGTTGGCGAAATGTTAGAAGCTACTTGCTTCAGCAACGCAAAAATCTCCTTTTGACCACCAAACTTATGCTTCGAGATTATTTCAGATATTACAGGATGTCGCCCACTCCAACCGAAGATACTCTCTCGCTTGTTTATTTGATACTCTTCTACGAGCCCTTCAAGGTTCTCTAGAACCATACCAATATCTTGAGCAGTAATTTGAAGTAGTCGAACCACAAGTTGACGGTGAACTCGGACTCCGAAGCTTTCCAACGCGCAAATTACTTTATAAACAGATTGATAATTAGGGTTAACACCAGAAAACTCACGCAATACGATTGTATCGAAGCTGTCGTTTGCAAAAATATTCTTCATACAAACAAAGAAATCTTTATTGCATCTTTCAATTAGACGCCGTCGACGTTCTTGAAGGGTAAAACCTTTAAAGCTTTTTGTCCACTAGCTTTGCGATTTCTGGAACCCCCTGAACCAATGAAAGAAGGCTTCCAATTTCAGTTGGATCAAGAGTGGATAACTCTATAAGCTCCACGGATTTATATAGATTTGCGGTCTTGATCCGCGGCTTCCAATGGTTCTTGGCAGATGTCAGTATAAGCCGCAGTCGCTTTGACCCATCATCATGTAACCAATTAATTAGATTATTAATCTCGTGAAGGTAAAGGTGTGCATCGTCCAGTACCATTACAGCATTTCGCTGACTTTCCTCTAAAGCTCTGGCGACATTTCTCCATTCATCGGCGATGAACTCACGGTCTGGATTGTGCTCCCACCCCAAATAGCCTTTTCCAACTAAGTCAAATGCAATTTGACGTGCTAGAGATGTTTTCCCAACACCACTCGCGCCCAATACTACTGAGTACTGAACGTCGTTTTGTAGTTTATCAGAAACCCGCTCTTTATTTGTCCTGGGAAAGGTGAATCCGGCTCTAATATCTGAATAGGTTGGTGCGCCGCCTCCAAACATTTTCGGAAAGTCAGGAGGTATCTGATTTGCTTGATGTTCAATATCAACGGTAATAGATCTTAATATCGTACTTTGAATAAGTGGGTCATCTGAGGTTTCGGAAACGGGAACAACCTGATGAGACTGCTTTGCAAGCTCAAAAAAGAAATCATCTATTCCACCAAATACGACCTGTAGCCCCTTTCTTTCTAAAAGCATCGCTCGATTTTGGTCTTCCGTATATACAAGAAGAAATATTCTTCCTGATGAATAGGATTTCTGCCGGAGCTTCAAGGCTCGCTTTACTAATGTATCCAAATCTGGATCAGCTAGGGACTGCCCTATAATAACTGCGTCATGCGAGTTTAAATCATTTTTAAATCTGTCGTAGAGGGCTTCGCGATAGTCCTCCACAGTATCATTGTCTTCCTCAGTCAGAATCATTTTTAGATCGATGGCCATCCGAAGTATCGTGTCCAATCGTCCCATGAATTTTGAATATTGATGTTGACGTAGGAGGCGTAGGCTCACCAAAATCAAAATTGGAAGAAAAAACTCGGATGTCTTTACTTCTTTTTAAGAACGCCTTTTCAACAAGATCATCGTAATTTGTTGTAAAAATCGAAACCCAATCGTATTCTGCTACATTTTGTAAGCCCCCAGTTGGCCGCAGTCCCTTAAACTTCGACCTTACCTGTGCAACAAGCTCCTTACGGTTTTTTTTGTATTCAAAAAGGGAACAGAGTTCAGCAAAGTTATAGGTTCCAGGATCCTCTCCAATTATAGGAGCCAAATGTTCGCATAGGTTCCAGACGCTTGGAGCCCCTGACGGGAAGAGATGCTCCCGCACCAAAAAACTAAAACCGTGTTGCTTGGAGTCAGCTCAGAGACGAGGGATTTAATAGTAATTGGCATTTTAGCCTCAAAATTTAAAAGCGAGGCCATTGCGTCGCGATGAAAAAAATTCTCTCAGGCTCTTAATGAGAGATAGAAATCTCAGAGGTTCTTATAAAAAAGATTAAATTTCGCTTATCATACTGAACCTGACATGAATGATGAATGATTGCCGTAGGTTTATCCAGCAGCAACAGCTCGGGTCTAAAGAGCTTGTCTGTTAGCAGTACAACAGTATCTGGCATCAGGAACTTTTTAAGTCTGCTTTTGACCAGAATGGTACAGACAAGTGACATTGCGCGAAAGATCGGTTCCGCCCTTGATACATCGGATTCAACGCAGCGATGGAGTAAGTAGATTCGAACACCCAAACTGCTACTAAATTCGTGAATAGCCTGCCTCAAATGCTATACCCCCGCCCTTCGCGCTCGATACCCCGCTCCCGTTCCAGCATGCGTTCGCGCTCCAACACCTTTGCTCTCTCCCGATCCTGCTCCGTCAGGTCTTGGCCGGCGCTCTCGACATTGCGCGCGATCTCAACGCTCCGGTCCTCGCCTCGCCCCTCCCGCGCCGCCTGTAGCCGCTCAAGGGCGTTCTGCGGCCTCTCCTCGGCCCCTCGCGATGCACGGGCGGCTTGCAGCCGCTCCAGCGCCGTCTCCGGGGCGCGGGTGAGGCCAAGCGCTGCCGCGCGCTCCTGCACCCGGTCCAGCGCCCGCTCCAGCCATTCGCGGGCCTGCGTCTGGAACTCCCGCGCGACCTCGCGCACCTGAAGGCCGATCTCGCGCACCTCCTGCCAGCGATCGGAGGCCGGTGTGGCGATGCCGCGCCGCATCATGCTCCAGCCCCGGGCGCCGACGTCGGGCAGGGGCGGGCGGTCCAGCGCCACGGCCCGCGCCATCTCCGCGACGTGGACCCGCTCGTCGCCGTTGCGCTCGGCCGCATAGGCCCGCTCAAGCGCCTCCTCGCGCTGCGCCTCCAGCGTGCGGTGATCCACCCGCTCGTGGACGTTGCAGCGCTCAAGGGTGTGGTTGACGTGATCGGCCCAGGACGACCGCCAGTCCACCAGCAGCTCCTTGGCGTTCCAGTCGCGGTTCTTGGCCCCGAACCCCTCGGGGCCAATCTCGCGGGTGGTCAGCATGATATGCGCGTGGTGGTTCCGCTGGTCGCCTTCACGCCCCGGGGCGTGGAGGGCGATGTCAGCGACCATACCGCGGGCGACGAACTGCGCCTGAACGAACCCGCGCACGAGATCGCGGTTCTGTTCCGGCGTCAGCTCGGAGGGCAGGGCCACGCGCACCTCGCGGCTGACCTGCGCATCCTTGCGCCGCTCGACAGCCTCGACGGCGTTCCAGAGAGACGACCGGTCACGCGCCCAGTCCGGCGCGTGCTCCGGGGCAAGGATCTCGGTGTGCAGGACGCCATCCTTGCGGGTGTAGTCGTGCACCTCGCCGGTGCGCAGATCGCGCACACGCTCGGCGGCGCGGTAGGCGCTCGCGGCGGTCGCGGACCGCCCCTTGCTGCGGGGAGATCACAGAGGCATCAAAATGATAAATCGCCATGATCGCCCTCTTGGCTTGGTTTCGAAAGGATGCGCAGCGGTCCTTCGCTCGCCGTCGTGCAACGACGTATAGGTGAAGCACTTCGTGCTACCAGCCCTTTACCCACACCCCGGCGCTTGCTATCAAAGCACAACCCTAAGGAGCACGCAATGAAGACAATAGACCAGCAGATTGCATCAGCTCAGGACAAGCTCTCAAGGCTCAAGTCAAAGAAAAAAATCCACCGACACCCGCGTCAAGATCATCGCAGGCGCTATCGTCGTGAAGGCTGCAATGGAAAGTCCGGAAGCAGCGGCAAGGCTGGCAGGGCTGCTGCGCAGAACGGGTGACACGCGATCTCGACGTGAAAGACATTCAGCCACTCTTGGAAGACCTCGACAAGAAGGCGGCGCGCAATGGCTGATCCGGCAAACCCCGCCGCCCCCACGCCCCAGGACGAGAAGATCAACGCACTGCTCGATGCCACAGCGGAGGAACACCACCAAGCTGATTGCCGTCCAGCAGCAGACAGCGGCAACGGCAGCCTCGATTGTCCAGATCCACGCGTCTATGTGCAGACCATCGAAACAGACCAACTGGAGACCAACGGCAAGGCAATCTCAGTCATTCTGGACAAAGGCCATGCGGGAGGATCGCGCAGCCCTGAACGCTGCCGGAGAGGCCGCACGCGAGATGCGTGCGAAGTCCGTGGAGATCACCCACCGGGTCAGGGGAAGCCGCTGCGGCGCTGAAAGAGGCTAGCCAGATGTGCGGCCTCAGACGGGCTCTGAGCGTCATAGAGGCCCATCAGGAGGAGCAAGTGGCGCAGAGTGGGCGTGATCGCCCTCATAGGGGCGCTCTGTGGTGCTGTGGGCTTCTTTGCCCGAGAGCCGGCGAACAGATACGCCGTCCTCAGAGAGGCGAGCGCTGCCCTTTCAGGATCAATGCGTCAGATGCAGCCTGCAG
>NZ_WMEA01000008.1 GCF_021735925.1 Loktanella sp. M215 | reverse complement strand
TCAGCCGGTTCGTGTTGGAAGAGGCGATTTCCAGAAGGCGGCCCGAGGGCGCGGAGGGGTCGTCGGCGCGTTTCGCGACCATCAGGCCCAACGCACCCTTGATCGAGGTCAAAGGCGTCCGCAGCTCGTGGCTGATGGTTGCGATGAACTCGCCCTTGATCTGTTCCGCGCGTTTTTCCAATGTGATGTCGCTGATCTGGACGATGTAGATTTCAGTGCCCTGCGCCGGATCGAAGGCCCATGACACCTTGATCAGGCCCCAACGGATATCGCCATCTAGGCACCGGATCCGGTGTTCGCCACGATAGGTGCGCGTGGAGTCGCCCTGCAGGTCGACGATCGCCGACAGGACGGGTTCGCGATCCTCGGGCATCAGGATCATGTCGAGGTGACTGCCGTTCAGTGCGTCTTCGGCGTGGCCGGTCAGCTGGGACAGGGCGCCGTTCGTCCGCGTCAGCGTGCCGTTCTGATCGAGGATCGCGGTGCCGACCGGGGCGCGGTCGATCACGAGGCGCAGCAGTTCCTCGCTGTGGCTGCGGGCGGTTTCCGCCGTGCGCAGGGCGGTGATGTCAGTCTGCGATCCGATCAGCCGCAGGGCGGTGCCATCCGCATCGCGCTTTACCACGACGGCGTCGGACCGCAGCCAGCGCCAGCTGTCGTCGGGCATCCTGACCCGAAACTCTGAAATCGACCGCGGCGTATCGCCCCTGATCGCAGCCAGATCGGCGGCCTGCAGGACCTTCAGATCGTCCGGATGGATACGGGAAAAGAAATGCGCCTGCGCATCCAGAGGAATGCCCACAGGCACCTCCAGCATCTGCCGCCAGGTGTCGGAGACGACGGATGTGTTGGTCTTCAGGTCGACGTCGAACACCCCGAGCTCTGCCCCCTGCAATGCAAGATTCCAGCGCTGCTCTGCATCGCTGATCGCCTGTTGCGACTGGGTTTCTTCGGTCACGTCGCGCAGCAGGACGGACTGGACGACATCACCGTTCGACCTGTGCCAGACGTTCGTCTGCATCTCGAGCTTGCGCTGTTGCCCGTCGCGAAAGGCGGTGGCCATCTGTGGTGTGCCGGTATCGGCGTCAGGGTCATCCAGTGTGACCATGTCGGCCAGACGGCGTCCCTTCAGATCGGTCTTCGGCAATCCCAGCAGAACGACAGAAGCGGCATTGGCCGACCGGATGATCCCGTCCGAATCCAGGTGCATGACACCGAAGACCGAATTTTCGATGACGGCCCGGTTTTGAAGAACACGGTCCGACAGGGCACGGGTCTTTTTCTCGACCAGCCTGTTGATCTCGGTCTCTCGGTTGGCGAGCGCGCGGAGGTAGAACCACAAAAGCAGTGTCGTGCCAAAGCCTGCAAACAAAACGATATAGGGCGCCGGACTGTGGTGCAGGGCGTCGAAGGCAGGTGAACTCGCCCATGTCACGGTCCAGGTCCGCCCAAAGATCGGTATGTCTTCGGACCGGACATACTGCGAGCGGTCATCGGCTTGGCCCGAGTGAAAGATGGTCTGCCCTGCGTCCGTGACAGTGACGTCGAACAGATCGCCCTGATTGGCGGAAAGGCCCGAGAGGGCGTCGTTCGTGAAGTACGGCGCATAGACCCATCCGATATGCGCGGCCCGGCGCGCCGCTTCGGTCGCGGGAATCGGCGTGACGTCATAGATCGGGCGCAGCAGCAGCGCGCCCCAGGTCTCAGTGTTGCGTTGCACCAGAGCGACCGGTCCGGTCATCTGTGGCTGGCCTGTATCACGGGCCAGCAGGGCCGCGGTACGTCGCTTCTGTTCGAAACTGATGTCCAGTCCACGGGCCGCGGAATTGATCCCGCCGGGTTCGATGTAGCGAATGATCATCTTGTCCGGACGCCCGGTTTCGGGATGCACCACCAGTTCCGGCTCTCCTGCGTCACGCGCCGTTTGCAGGATGTCCATCAGGTCCGGACCGTTGCTGGGCACGACCAGCCCCAGCCCCAGGATCCCCGGTAAGGTCCGTTCGATATCAAGAGCCTCGACATATGTGGCCCAGTCCGCCCCCGACACGTTGTCCGATGCATCATAGAAGGCCGCAAGCCCGTTCAGGCTCAGCAGATAGCTCTCGATCCGCATCAGCATCGCAGAGCGGCTGTCAGCGACAATCGCCTGATAGGCCGATTCGGCGCGGCGCTGTGCAATCACTTCGGCCGCGATCGCGACCCCTGCGGTCAGGCCCAGGCAGATGAGGGAAATCAGGATGTGAACCCTGATGTTCGGTTTGACTGGCATGAACGGATACTACCCAAAACTGGCCTTCTGCGGGGCCTGCTGGATGATTAACCGCAAGTGGGTCGAACGCGACCGGTTGACGGACACATTTTGCAGCGCTGTGCTATTTCTGCCTAAGCGTGTGGTCACCTGACCATTCGGCAGGTTCGGCAAATAGCGCCTGCCGGTTGCATCGACCGCAAAAAGATCGCCGGCGTGACAAATTCCTACCGCAATTGGCGGTCACCCGTAGGTTAACAAGATTTAAACCGCATCCCGCAGATGTGTGTGCTGGCAGAAAGGCCGTTTCATGAAAATCCTGGCTGTGGATGACGACCCCTTCATCCTCGAACTCCTGATGGAAATCATCGGGCACGTCGGAGACCATGATCTGCATACCGCGTCCTCCGGGCCGGAGGCGCTGTCGATCCTGCACGCCAGCAAGGATTTCGATTGCGTCCTGCTGGACTACCAGATGCCCGAAATGAACGGGGCCGAGGTCTGCCGCGCCCTGCGCCTGATCGCGGGCTATGCGCAGACGCCGGTGATGATGCTGACCGCGATGTCGGAAAAGCGTTATATCGACTCGGCTTTTCTGGCGGGCGCGTCGGATTATCTGAACAAGCCTTTCGATATCGCGGAATTGCGGGTCCGTCTGAATTTGCTGGAATCCCTCGTGCAGGCGCGCCGGCAGGCCGGCGTCACGTTCGAGCAGACGCCGTCGGGGCACCGCGCCAGTGTCGAAACCGGGCCGCTGTCGATCTACAAGCCGTTCGAGATTCGTGACATCGACGGGATCGTCGATGTGGTGGCGCTGGAAAACTACGTCTCGAAACTGTCGCGGGCGCGGCTGTTCGGGTCCAGCGTCTTTGCCGTGTCGATCCGCCGGATCGAGCAGCTTTTTCTGCAGACCACGGCCTTTGATTTTCAGTGCATGATCGTCGATGTGGCAGAGGCGCTGTCGGACACGCTGGCGGGGCATACCTTCGTTGCGGCCTACGCTGGCAGCGGGTCTTTCGTCTGTGTCGTCGAAGGCGCGCGGATGAACGATTATCCTGCCTTCACCGACCGGCTGAATATCGCGATCCAGCGGCTGGAGATGCACTGCAGCAACGGTGCGCCGCTGAACGTGCGCGTCAGCACCGGACAGGCCAACCGCATCATGTGGCAGTCGGGTGCGACTGCGCTGGACCTGCTCTCTCAGGCGGTGAACAGTGCGGAACACGAGGCGCGCCGCGTCGAGGCGAACCTTGACGACTTCTGGTACATCGGGGCGAGTGCGTGATGGATCGTCAATCCTTTGATGACGGGATGAACCGGCTGAAAAGTCTTTTCATCCGCAAGCTTTGCGAGCGGCATGACCGGCTGGAGCTGCTGGCCGAAAACCTGACCGAATGTGTCGATCCGGTCGAAACCGTGGCCGAGGTCGAATCCATCCTGCACAAGATTGCGGGTGCCGCAGGGTCGGTCGGCCTGCAGGCCCTTGGCGAAGAGGCGTCGCAGGTGGAATGTCTGATCCGCAGTCAGCGCACCGCGGGCAAGTGCGACGTGAACGGCATCTCAGCCGCGCTCGATACCTTTCTGGAAATGTCGCTCGACATCTGCGGCACGGCGGGGCTGTCGATGCCCGGCGCACCGCAGGCGGCGGCTGGCTGAAGCTTCACGGCACCGGTGCTGTCAGGTCCGGACCCGGTTGCGCCGTGGCGTCGTCCAAAATCAGGATCGCACGGAAGTCGTTCACGTTCGTCAGGGTCGGTCCGGTGATGACGGCATCACCCAGCGCCCCGAAAAAGCCGTGACCGTCGTTGTCCGTCAGCCGTGCGCGCGGATGCAAACCCATGTCGCGCGCCCGCTGCAGCGTGTCGGGCCGCAGGATCGCACCTGCGATCTCCTCGATCCCGTCGACGCCGTCCGTATCGCCCGCCAGCGCGTGAACGCCGGGGGTGCCGTTCAGCGCCACGCCAAGGGCCAGCAGGAATTCGACGTTCCGCCCGCCGCGCCCCTTGCCCGTCACCCTGACCGTCGATTCACCGCCTGACAGCAGGATGCAGGGCTTGCGAAACGGCTGGTCTCGCACGACGACCTGTCGCACCAGACCGGCCATCAGGGTGCCAAGCTCCTTCGCTTCGCCCTCGATGGCGTCGCCCAGAATATGCACGTCGATGCCGGACGCGCGCGCCACGGCGGCGGCAGCCTCCAGCGAGGCCTGCGGGGTCGCGATCATCCGCGTCTCGATCCGCAGGGGCAGATCACCGTCCTTGAGGCTCTCGGCTTCACCGGACTCCAACATCCGTCGCACATGACCCGGCACATCCAGCGCGTAGCGGTCGAGGATGTCCAGTGCATTGGCGCAGGTGCTGGCGTCCGTGACCGTGGGACCAGAGGCGATGTCGACCGGATCGTCGCCCGGCACGTCGGAGATAATCAGGTTCACGATCCGCGCCGGCGCACAGGCCGCGGCCAGCCGCCCGCCCTTGATCCCCGACAGATGGCGGCGCACGCAGTTCATCTCTGAAATCGTGGCGCCGGAGGCTAGTAATGCGCGGCTGATCGCCTGCTTGTCGGCCAGCGTCAGATCGCCCAACGGCATCGGCAGTAGCGATGATCCACCGCCCGAGATCAGGCAGATGACCAGATCGTCCTCCGTCAGATCGCTGACCAGATCCATGATGCGCCGCGCCGCGGTAATGCCGGCCGCATCGGGCACCGGGTGGGCGGCCTCGATGATCTCGATCCGCGCGCAGGGGACGGCGTAGCCATAGCGGGTCACGACAAGGCCGGTCAGCGGTCCGGGCCAATGATCCTCGAGCGCGCGCGCCATCGCGGCAGAGGCCTTGCCGGCACCGATCACGACGACCCGTCCCGCAGGTGGCGCGGGCAGCTGGGGCGGCACGCACAGGGCCGGCTGGGCGGCAGCGATCGCGGCATCGAACATGGCGCGCAGCAGGGTGTCGGGCGAGGTCGTCATGGGCAATCTTTCCGGTGATGGTGGTCATGGCAGGCTGATCTTTCCGCGGGACTATAAACTGCCGCGAGGTGCGGCGGAACGCCGTAAAAAGGTGGGGTAAGCGCGGCGTCGTCAACGCCGTGTGTCGGCCTATCGGGCCGTGTGCGCCATGTTCACGTGAATACTTGTTCGTATTTGTGATTTTTATGTGAAGTATTGTTGTAATTCGTGAATATTTGGGATACCGCGGCGCCAATTCAGATGGAGCACCGGGATGAGCGACGAGAACACCTTCAGAGTTTGCGTGATCGGTCTGGGGTCGATGGGGATGGGTGCTGCCCTGTCCTGCCTGCGGGCGGGGCTTGCCACCAGTGGCATCGACCTGAGCCGCGCGCGGCTTGACGCCTTTGCCGCGGCGGGCGGCGAGGCGGTGGCTGTGGCGGCCACCGAATTTGATCTGCAGTTCGATGCGGCGCTGGTGCTTGTCGTGAATGCGGCACAGGCGCGCGAGGCGATCCTGGGCGAGACGGGGATCGCACACCGCATGCGTCCCGGCGGTGCGATCATGGTCAGTTGCACCCAGTCTGCCACCGACGCGCAGGCACTTGGTCAGGACATCGCCGCGCGCGGGTTTCTGATGCTGGATGCGCCGGTATCCGGCGGTGCGGCGAAGGCCGCCAGCGGCGACATGACGGTCATGGCTTCGGGTTCTGAAGAGGCTTTTTGCAGCGCTCGCCCCGGTGCTGGAGGCTGTCGCCGCCAAGGTCTATCGCATCGGGCCGGACATCGGGCAGGGGGCCACGGTCAAGGTCATTCACCAGTTGCTGGCGGGTGTTCACATTGCCGTCGGGGCCGAGGCGATGGCGCTGGCCGCCCGCGCCGGCATCCCGCTGGACACGATGTATGACGTCGTGACCAACGCCGCCGGCAATTCCTGGATGTTCGAAAACCGGATGAAACATGTGGTTGACGGGGATTACACGCCGCAGTCTGCCGTGGATATCTTCGTCAAGGATCTGGGTCTGGTGACGGAAACCGGGCGGGCGCTGCATTTTCCGCTGCCGCTTGCCTCGGCGGCCTTTGCGATGTTCCAGCAGGCGTCGAACATGGGTCATGGCCGCGAGGACGACAGCGCCGTGATCAAGACCTTCGCCGGCGTCGATCTGCCGGGCGGCAAGCCATGAAGATCGGCGTCATCGCGGACGATTTCACCGGTGCGACGGACATTGCCGGATTTCTGGTCTCCGGAGGGTTGACCTGCGTACAGATGATCGGCGTGCCGACGGAGGATGCCGGCGTTCAGGCCGACGCTATCGTCGTGTCGTTGAAGTCGCGGTCGGTCGCAGCCGAAACCGCCGTGGCACAGAGCCTTGATGCGCTGCGCTGGCTGCAGGGGCAGGGGTGCACGCAGATTTTTCAGAAATACTGCTCGACCTTCGATTCCACGCCCAAGGGCAATATCGGTCCGGTGGCCGACGCGCTGCTGGATGCTTTGGGGGCAGACGTAACCGTCATCTGCCCCGCGCTGCCGGTCAACGGACGGTCGGTCTACATGGGGCATCTGTTCGTGGGCGAGGAACTGCTGCAGAACTCCGGCATGCGTCATCACCCGATCACGCCGATGACGGATTCCAGCCTGATCCGGCTGATGGAGGGGCAGTCCCGCGGGCGGTGTGGCCTCGTGACGGCGACGACCGTCGATCAGGGCGTTGCCGCAGTGAAGGCGCGCATCGCCGCATTGCAGGCCGATGGCGTGCGCTATGTCGTGCTGGACGCGGTGTCGGACGCGCATCTGGATACACTGGGGCAGGCGGTGGCCGATATGGCGCTGGTTACCGGCGGGTCCGGTCTGGCGGCGGGCATCGCGCGTGCCGTGACCGGTGGCGCACCGGTGGCCGGTGCGGCAGAGGCGGGTGCGCCGCTGGACGGGCCGGGCGTCGTGATCTCCGGCTCTTGTTCCGAGATGACGAACACACAGGTCAGCGCCTATCGCAAGCTGGCCGCGACCCATGACGTCGATGTGGACCGCTGTCTGGCTGACGCCGATGCCTATGGCGCCGCGCTGGCCGATTGGGTGCTGGCGCAGCCGCAGGACGGGTCCCCCGCGCCAATGATCACCGCAACCGCCGATCCCGCGCGTCTGCGCGCCATTCAGGACCGTCACGGCAGCGCCGCGTCAGAGGCGGTCGAGCGGACCTTTCACGTCGCCGCAGCACGTCTGGCCGAGGGCGGCATCCGCCGCTTTGTCGTGGCGGGAGGCGAGACGTCAGGCTCTGTCACGCAAGGGCTTGGCGTCAGCGGATTCGCCATCGGGCCGCAGATCGCACCCGGCGTGCCTTGGGTCCGGGCGGTCGACCGGCCCCTGTCGCTCGCGCTGAAGTCGGGAAATTTCGGGGCAGAGGATTTCTTTATCACCTGTCAGCCAGAGGCGGTGCGGCCATGACCGATACACTGCAAGCCGACCGCATGGTGCTGCTGTGCAAGAGCCTGTTCGACCGCGGCTATTCCGTGGGCGGGGCTGGCAACGTCTCTGTCCGTAGGGCCGAAGGCGGGTTCATCGTGACGCCCACCGGCAGCAGTCTGGGCCGGTTGTCAGCCGAAAACCTCTCGGTCGTGGGCGCCGACGGCACGCCGGGCGCCGGACCGAAGCCGTCGAAGGAATTCGCCTTTCACCGGGCGCTTTATGACGTGCGGCCCGATGCGGGTGCGATCGTGCATCTGCATTCCACCTACCTTACGGCGCTGTCTTGTCTGGAAGACGTGCCGCGCGACAATGCGATCCGGCCCTTCACGCCCTATTACGTCATGCGGATCGGGCACATGCCGGTCATTCCCTATTACCGCCCCGGATCGCCCGAGATTGGGTGCGATCTGGCACAGGCGGCGCGGGACACGACGGCGCAGGCGTTTCTACTGGCGTCGCACGGTGTCGTCGTGCTGGGCCGTGACATCGACGATGCGGTGAACAACGCCGAAGAGCTGGAGGAGACTGCCAAACTGCAGTTCATCCTGCGCGGCGAACGGGTTCATCACCTGACGAAAGACGAAATCGCGGAACTTGGCGGAGGATACTGACATGACGAAACTGGCCGCAAACCTGTCGATGCTGTTCACGGACGCCCTGTTCCTCGACCGGTTCGACCGGGCCGCCGCCGCGGGGTTCGACGCAGTGGAATTCCTGTTTCCCTATGATTATCCGGTGGAAGAGGTCAAATCGCGTCTGGACCGCAATGGCCTGTCGCTGACCCTGATCAATGCCCCCGCGGGCGATTTCGCCGGGGGCGAGCGTGGCTTTGCCGCCCGTCCCGACAAGCGGTCCGAACACGAGGCGAGCGTCGATCTGGCGGTGACCTATGCGCAGGCGCTGCACTGCCCGCGCATCCATGTGATGTCAGGTATCACCGGCAGCATGGAGCGCGCCGCCTGCGAGGCGGTCTGGATCGACAACATGCGCCTTGCGGCGGACCGTGCGGCGGCGGCCGGGCTGAGCGTGTCGATCGAGCCACTGAACAGCCGGGACGTGCCGGGGTATTTCATCGCCCATCAGGACCCGACGCTGGCGCTGATCCAGCAATTGGACCGCCGCAACGTGTTCCTGCAGTTCGACGTCTACCACGCGCAGATCATGGACGGCGACATCATCCGCAGGATCGCGCGGCTGAAGGGCGCCTACGAACACGTCCAGATCGCCGGTGTGCCCGACCGCCACGAGCCTGATACTGGCGAGCTGCACTATCCCGCGATCTTCGAAGCCTTTGCCCGCGCCGGTTTCGACAACCCGCTGGGGTGCGAATACGTGCCGCGCAACGGGACCGAGGCCGGCCTTGGCTGGGCTGCGCCCTACCTCACACGTAAGGCGCCCGGCGCATGATCCCGGCAGAGCGGCAGCATTTCATCCTCTCGCGGCTGGCAGAATGCGATATCCTGAGCATCCAGCAGCTGACGGAGTTGCTGGACGTCTCTCACATGACGATCCGGCGCGATATCCAGATGCTGGAACAGACCGGGCGTGTCGCGTCGGTGGCGGGCGGCGTCCGGCTGTCGCGCAAGCTGGATCAGGAGTTGCCGCACCTGCAGAAGGCCGCGATGAATGCCGCGCAAAAGCAGGCCATCGGCGCGGCGGCGGCGGCCATGGTGCGTGATGGCATGGTCGTCTACCTTGACGCGGGCACTACCGCGCTGGAGGTCGCACGGCGGATCGGCGACCGGTCAGGCCTTACGGTCGTGACCAACGATTTTGTGGTCTGCGCGTATCTGTCGACCCATTCGGACTGCACCCTTTACCACAGCGGCGGCATGGTCGAACGGGCGAACCAGTCCTGCGTCGGGCCTGCGGCAGCGCAGGCGCTGGCGGGGTTCAATTACGATATCGCCTTCATTTCGACCTCGTCCTGGACGTCCTCTGGCCTGAGTTCCCCGTCAGAGTTGAAGGGGCCGGTGAAGGTCGCGGTCACGGCACAGGCCAAGCGGGTGGTCCTGACATCAGATTCATTCAAATACGGCGTCGTTGCCGCCCTGAACATCCTGCTGATCAGTGCCTTCGACACGATCGTTACGGACACCGGGCTGGACGCCGGCGTGGTGGCAGAGCTGCGCGACAGGAACATCACGGTCGTCATCGCGGGTGATGACCCATCGACACAGAACGAAGGAGACGCACCATGAACATTACGGTGACGGGGGGCGCGGGTTTTCTGGGCAGTCGGCTGATCGCCGCCTTGCTGAAGGCCAAGCCAGAGGCGCGGATCATCTCGCTGGACCGGGGTGCCTGCCCGGTGACGCATGACAACGTGACGAGCATGACAGGGTCCATCGACGATGCGGCGGATGTCGCCCGCGCGATCCCGGCCGGGACGGATATCGTGTACCATCTGGCCGCAGTGCTGTCGGGCCAGTCGGAGCAGGAATTCGACACCGGCCTGCACATCAACGTCGATGCGACGCGGCTGATCCTCGAACGCTGCCGGGCGCTGGCGCAGCCGCCGCGCGTCATTTTCACCAGCTCTCTGGCGGTCTTCGGTGGAGAGATGCCGCAGATCGTGCCGCAGGGCTGGGCCACGCGGCCCGCGTCTTCCTATGGTGTCGGGAAGGCGATCGGAGAGCTGCTGGTGTCTGAATACACGCGCAAGGGGTTCATCGACGGGCTGACCTGCCGGCTGCCCACGATCTGCGTCCGCGCAGGCCAGCCGAACTCTGCCGCGTCGTCCTTCGTGTCTGGCATCATCCGCGAACCGGTGGCGGGCGTGGCGTCCGATTGCCCGGTGCCGCTGGACACGCGGTTGTGGATTTCGTCCCCCGATGCGGCGGTGGCCAATCTGGCGCTGGCCGCCGACCTCGATCTTGAGGGGCTGGGGGCCGACCGGGTGCTGGACATGCCGGGCATCACCGTGACGCCGGCCGCGATGCTGGACAGTTTGCACCGGCTGGTCGGGGCCGCGGCGCGTGACCTTGTCACCCAGTCATCCGACCCGCGGATCATCGATATCGTGTGCAGCTGGCCGGGGGCCTTTGACGATTCCCGGGCCCGCGCCCTTGGATTTGCATCCGACACCGACTTTGACGGTGTGGTGCAGCAGTACCTGAAAGAGGTGCAACCGGCCTGATCGGCCATTTCAGACCCTGAACCGGCCGGTTGGACCGTGAACGGCGCGATCCTGCAACACGCAGGATCCGGCCGGCCATTTGTTGCGTGGCGCGCTTGGCGCCGAGGAGGAGAGTTTACATGCCGGATACCGGATCGGAGTTTCAGTTGATCGCGGGGTTGGTCATCGCCATCGCCCTGCTGATCTTTTTCGTCGTCAAGACGCGGGTGCACGCCATCGTGGCCCTGATCGCGGCCGCATCCATCGCGGGCATTATCGGGGGGATGCTGCCCGCCGAGGTCATCACCTCGATCACCACGGGTTTCGGCAAGACCCTGTCGACCATCGGTCTGGTCATCGGGTTCGGCGTCATGATGGGCCGCATCCTCGAAGTGTCGGGCGCGGCGGAACAGATGGCCTATACCCTGATCCGCTGGGTCGGCAAGAAGCGTGAAGACTGGGCGATGGTCCTGACCGGTTATATCGTGTCGATCCCGATCTTCTGCGACAGCGCCTTCGTCATCCTGACGCCGCTGATCAAGGGTCTGGCGCGGTCCACGGGTATTTCGATCCTGACGCTGGGGATCAGTCTGGCCGGGGGCCTGATGCTGACGCACCACGCCGTGCCGCCGACACCCGGCCCGCTGGGCGTTGCGGGGATCTTCAACATCGACCTCGGGCTGATGATCTTCTGGGGTATCGTCTTTACCATCCCCGGCATGGCGGTTCTGGTGATGTACGGGCGTGCGATGGGGCCGCGACTGGAACGGATGATCCTTGTCGACACCGGCGAGGATATCTCTGCCCCCTACAAGCAGTTCGAAGAGGCGGCGCAGGACCGGCAGAAGACGCTGCCGTCGCTGGGTCTGTCGGTGCTGCCGATTGCCTTGCCGATCGTGCTGATCTTTCTGAATACGCTCAGCGTCGCGATGCTGGGGAATGGTCCCGCGGCGACCGGATTCCTGGCACAGACGATCGCGTTCTTCGGCAACCCGGTGATCGCGGTCGGCCTTGGCCTGATGGTCGCGGCCTATACCCTGCTGCCGGGTCGCCCGCGTGAAGAGGTGCTGGCCTATATGGAGGAGGGCGTCGAAAGTGCCGGCATCATCCTGCTGGTTACCGGTGCCGGTGGCGCGCTGGGTGCCGTGCTGCGGGATTCGGGGGCAGGCGGCGTGATCGGTCAGTCGGTTGCGGGGCTGGCGATCCCGGCGATCCTCATCCCCTTCGTCATCTCGTCCATCGTGCGCCTGATCCAAGGG
This sequence comes from Loktanella sp. M215, assembly GCF_021735925.1. Lineage (NCBI taxonomy): Bacteria > Pseudomonadati > Pseudomonadota > Alphaproteobacteria > Rhodobacterales > Roseobacteraceae > Loktanella > Loktanella sp. M215. The sequence goes on along the minus strand of NZ_WMEA01000008.1, from coordinate 121,336 downwards.
TCCGGCACGGTCGCGATGATTACGGGGGCGTCGATCTCTGCCCCGATCCTAATGAACATGCCGGATGTGAACATGGTGTTCGCCGCGCAGGCCGCAGCCATCGGGTCGATGGTCTTTGGCTATTTCAATGACAGCTATTTCTGGGTCATCAACCGGATGCTGGGTGTCAAAAGCGCCAAGCACCAGATGCTGCTGTGGTCGGTGCCGACCACCCTGACTTGGGCCACGGCGCTGGTGATGCTTTTGATCTGCAACGCCCTGTTCGGCTGAGTGCGGGCTTGAAATTGATGCCGTCCGGCAGCCTGTCAGGGTGCCGGACGGTCAGCTGATGCGGGCGTGCCGATCGGCAAATCCAGAGGTGCGTAGATCGACACCCATCAGGACCAACTTCTTGCTTAGCCCGCCGTAAGACCGCGGTTCTGACAGTTGGTCGAAGCCGTATAGCTGGCTATAGAAGGCGACCCGGTCCTGCGACACGGCAGCGATCCCGTAATCCACGTCATGCAGCTTGGCGAAGTTGGCATAGATACGCAGCGTCTGCCGCGCGACGGACAGCCGCCGCGCCCCCAGATCGGGTGCGACCGCAAACCGCGCACCGTCGATCAGCGTCAGGCCGGCCAGAATCTTTGGCTGTAGAATATCGTAAAACGCCGACATCGTGGCCGAGCGGGCGCTGGAGCGATCCAGAATATGCAGCCGGATCGTGCCCCCGATCCTGTCGCCTGATTTCAGGACGTAAACCTGCGCGTTATCGACGTAATCGTATTCGTCCAGAAAGCTTCCGTCGGCGCGATTTCCGATCAGCCCATCCGCCAGATAGCAATTATAGCGAAAAGAGCCGACCGCGATCAGGCCACCCTTTGATTGCACGCGGCTGACATCGAACTTGGTCGCGAGCAGCATTAGGGTTTCAGCCTGTAGCGCGGAAAGAAGAAACCTGTTCTGGTTTTATAACTTAGGTAAGCCGGACCGTGCGTGCTGCGGCGAAGAACGCCTTCTTCCTTTATGGCCGAATAGACGTAGATGAAAACCAAAGTGACGCAGACCGTGACCGACGCCATATGGGTCGTGCCCAGAGCACAGGCCGACCAGAACAGGACGTAGGATGTATAGAAGGGGTGCCGCACATATCGCCAAGGGCCAGTCGTGATGATGCCGTCGATCTTCAGATCCTCGTCGAACGCGAGAGACAGCCTGCAGTCCCGGCTGTGCTTGATCGCCCATGCAAACAACGCGGATGCGGCAAGGATCATCCCGAAGACGATGGCCGGAAAATCCAGCGTCCAGAGGAAAGCGTGCGCCATGAAGACCGATAGGCCAACCAGCGAAAGCGTCGAGATCAGCACCATCCCAATGGGATATGTCTCTGATGTGAAATGTTGCTTTGTTGCTGCAGCAATCACCAAAAAATACGCGAGTGCGGCCAAGCCGATCACGACATCAAAAATGTGCGACACTTGTCTTTTTATCTTTCATGAGCTTCGGCATCCATCCGTTTTCAATCGTTAACAATACCCATGACCGGGTCTACACTAACGCTACCTAAGATGGTGTTAACCAAATCAGAGGTGCCGATAGATTGAACGTAAAGTCGAATGAATGTTGCGGCAAGCGACTTCGCACGTCCCGTTGATAATTTCCAACGGGCTTATGCGTCAATCTCTTGGCTGCTGCATCTTCAGGCGATGAGGGTTACGCAGGGTTACCCGGGACTCCCCGTGCAGGGCAGGTCGACATAAAAGGTCGTCCCGACCCCAACCGTGCTGTCGTAGTCGATCAGTCCGCCCAAGGCGGCCACGATTTCACGAGAGATATTCATGCCAAGGCCCGTGCCGCCGCATTTCCTCTGGTCCGAGGGATCGAGTTGCCTGAATCGTTCGAAGACCTGTGCCTTGCTGTCATCGGGGATTCCTATGCCGTAGTCGCGCACGAAGATCCGGATCCAGCCCTGCGCAACCGACAGCCCGATATCGACATCGCCCTTGGCCATCGAAAACTTCGCTGCATTCGAGATCATGTTCGAAAGCACCTGCATCAACCGCGCGCGGTCGGCGTGGACGTGGACGGCCGGGGCGTCATCAGCCCGGAAATTCAGATTGACATTGTATCTTTCGGCCAGCCCCTGATGGTCGCCCACAGCGTCGGCCAGGAACGACCGGACCTCGATCGTCTGGTTGTCAAAGGTCATCTGTCCTTCTTCGAGCTTTTGCAGATCCAGAAGGTCATCGACAAGATCGGCAAGGCGCTTGCTGTTCCGCCCCGCGACCGTCAGCAGATTCTGCACCCGTGGCGGCAGCTCTCCGAACTTGCCGGTATTGATCAGGTCAAGCGATCCCTTGATCGACGTCAACGGTGTCCGTAGCTCGTGGCTCACGGCGGCCACGAACTGGGATTTCACGACAAGCGCTGCCTTTGTGCGCTCATGCTCGGCTTGCAGGTCTTCAAGCCGCTTGAGGTCTGTGCGGTACATCCGCAGGAAGCTGAGCGAACAGTCGATCAGGAAATACATCACGAACATGACCGTAAAGAATTGCAGCCACAGGTCGGACGACAGGGGTGGACGATAGACGACCAGGTCCCGCATGGTCATGACCAGGAAGGCCACAGCATAGATGGTCAGCCGGATCGCCAAAAGGCGCGCGATCTGATGATTGTTCATTGCCGCAAAGATGGCCCCGGCGAACAGACAGAACAGGGCGGTGAACATGCCCACACCATCTTCGGTCAGGGCAACCCAGACTGCATATATGCCGATGGTGGACGCACTGACGATCGTGTTCAGCACGAAGCCGGTCAGGATCAGCCCCATGCCTTTGACATCGTCCGCGCGGACCCGGTCGACGCGGTTTGCAAGCCGCAGATCCACGATCTCGCACAGCATACCGACGGCAAAGAACAGCTCTGCTTTCCAAGGCGTGAAAAACCAGCCGGTCAGAAGGGCTACGGCGGCAAATATGCCTTGGCGCTGCCATGTCAGAGCTTTGACGGCGCGCGCATAATCCTGAAGGTGTTTCAACCGATTTCGGGGTGCCGCACGGGCCGCACCACCGGACATCCGGACTGTCATGATGCGTGACCTTGGGGATCGCCCGCCGACGGAGCCGGGCGGCCAGGCCGTGCGGTCGCAGGTGTCGCGATGCGACAACCAGCCAAGTGCGGCTTCTGGGTCGGCATCGGTCTCAGGCGCGGCATACAGCTTCTACTTTCCGTTCGGGCGGCACACCCGGTCGTCTCCCTGGGCGCCTCATGCGTCACGAAACATCTCAGGTTCAACCCCTGAACGCGAAACGTGTCAACTTTTAGGTGTATCGTTGTTAATCTTTGTCACCGGCGCATTAACGACTGACGTCGCCTTCAAAAATGGGCGAGGCAAACGGGCTGAGACGTGCCGTCCGCCAACGTCATGGCGCAGGACACCTGCGACATCGGAGTCACTGCAGCACGCCCGTGAAGTCGTGATGCAGGGCACTGGCTAGACGCGATTGGGTGGCGGGGGACGCGACAACGGTTCAGCGACTGCTGCTTTCCACCAGAGACTTCACATGCACCTTTCCATGCGCCTTGCGGAACATCATCAAATCGCATTCCCAGCGGCAAAATTCAGTGCGCTCGGCGATGCTCTCAGTTCTGTAGGACAGCCGTTCTTTGTGCTGACAGGTATGATCTGTCGCGCTGATCGTAGTGAAGAAAGGGTTTTGATATTTGAAATTTGTCGTCCAGCACGATGACATTGGATGGGGTGCGGGTAGACCGGTAAAGTGGAAGGTGGTGAACATCGTTTGGCCGGATAGCACGGGTTTAATGCCGGTGCCCGTCGCGGTTGGGATCCGGGGACTGCCGGTCGTGATCGCAATCCTACCCTCCCAGTTTGCTGGTGCTGCCATTCGGCATGCCCGTTAAATTGAACGTGACCCAGCCGCGTTAGTAGTCGACCGGTTGCGGAATCACGCGTTCCTACTGCTTCTCCAGCACCGCATTTCTGACGGACTGGCTCTCCCATCAAGGCGAACTAACCGCATTTCGATACTTGTCACACCGTGGACCATCAACTACGTTAGTCTATGTGTTGGACCACATTGGCGTGGTCGCTGTGGAGGCTTCCCATGCAAATGAATATCGCGGAAGCGAAGGCCAAACTGTCGGAGCTTATCGCAGCTGCAGAACGTGGCGAAGAGGTTATAATCGCGCGGGGCGGTAAACCGATCGTCCGCCTGGTGTCGGCCCAGATCACGGGGCCTGTATTCCGTATTGGGATCGCCGAGGGGGACGTGACCGGTATCCCTGATTTTCTCGCACCCATGGCGGACGACGAGATCGCGCTTTGGACCTGACGACTGTTCTTTTGGATACCCACACTTGGGTCTGGAGCCTGTTTCGCAAGGACGAACTCTCTTCCGTCGCCAGTGAGGTGATCGAGCAGGCGCGGACGGTTTACGTGCCCCCCTGCGCCTTCCACGAGATTACTGCCAAGCACCGGTCGGGAAAATGGATAGAGGTTGGCTCAATTGTCGACCGTCTGCCGCTTCTTTTGCGCGCCCAAGGGGGCGTTGTAGCACCCTATACTGCGGAGATGGCGGTTTTATCAGGGGGGATGGACTGGGCACACAAGGATCCGTTTGACCGGATGATCGCGGCAACAGCCATCGAACTTTCCTGCCCGCTGATCTCCAAGGATGTTGCCTTTGATGAACTCACCGAACGCGCCGATTGGATCGGACGGATTTGGGGCGAGATACCGCGACCAAAACCCGCTTAAGCTGTATCGCGCAGTACGGCGGCTGATATAAGTCGCGTTGCAAATGGAGTTTGCTGCCTCGGAGCAGCCGAAGCCCTCAAAGACGAATCGTCAGCCATCAGCAGTGCCTTGGCCTCGCGATGGCGAAGTGTGCGAGATGACAAGGATGCGGCGCGATCCGCCTGGCGCACTGCATCAGTTCAGGATGTTCGATTCCCTAAACATATTCGCCAGCTCAGCGTCGTGTTCAGCGAGGAAATCTCTCAACACGCTTGCAGGCTTCACGTACTTGCGCGCGGCAGGGTCGAGCTTTGCGAAAACCTCCGCCATCGCGACGGCCAGCGCGCTCGTCTGACTGATCTGCGGTCGCAGATCGTTACGGCTGAATGAGCTGCTGCCGGTTTCGTGGACACCGGGTTAGGTTTGCATAGCTCGGTCCTCGAACGCCATAGGGCTGAGATAGCCCAGCTTCGAATGCCGTCGCCTCGGATTGTAAAAGCGCTCGATGTAGTCGAACACGTCGGCGCGTGCCGCGTCACGGGTGCGGTAGACCTTGCGGGCTGTCCGTTCGATCTTCAGCGACGAGAAGAAGCTCTCCATTGCTGAGTTGTCCCACACATTGCCCGCACGGCTCACCCGGCAAATGATGCCGTTGTCCAGCAGCAGGCGCTGAAACTGCTCACTGGTATATTGCGATCCTTGGTCTGAGTGATGGAGCAGCGCGTCAGCCTTTCCGCGCCGCCAGACGGCCATCCGCTGCCCGGCAGTGGTTTGCAGGTCATTCCGGTGGAATGACTGGCAAACCATGAGAGGGATCAGCGCATCCATGACCAGTGAAGCATCCCGTTCCGCCTTCATGGACCAGCCGACGGTGAGCCATTGATGCGCCATTGGTTCAAGCACAATGGCGAACCCTGGAGAACAGGTCCAGCACGACCGCCACGTAGAGCCAGCCCTCTGCGGTCCAGATGTAGGTGAAGTCGGCAAGCCACTTCTGGTTCGGCCGGTCTGCTGTGAAGTCGCGGTCAAGGATGTTGTCGGCGATGACCGACCGCTCGCCGTCATCCTTCGGGTTCCCGCGGCGTTTGGGCCGCGCTCTCATTGCATTTAGCCGCATCAAGCGTTCGATCCGGTGCAGTCCACATGCGAGACCTTCTTCCAGAACGTCACGCCAGACCCGGCGGGCGCCATAGGTGCGATCGCTGGCCTTGAAGCTCTTGTCGATCGACTGGACGAGCTTTGCATCCTGAGCCGCGCGTTCGCTTATCGGCCTTCTGAGCCAGGCATGAAAGCCGGATCGGGAGACGCCCAGCACCGCGCACATCCAGCTGACCGGCCAAATGTGCCGATGCTTTGCCACGTAAGCGAACGTCATGTCGCTTCCCGCGCGAAGTAAGCTGCCGCCTTTTTTTAGGATGTCACGCTCCGCCTTGAGCTTGGCGACCTCTCTCTTCAGGGTCGCAATCTCGGCCAATTCTGCGCGTTGCAAGCCATTGCCGGGAAACGCCGCAACAGGCGCTCCCATCAATTCCCGCATCCAGCGACGCGAGCCACGCTCTCCGCAAGATCCAGGTCCCGGCACGCCTGAGCGACCGCAACGCCTCGCTCGGTCACCAGCCTTACCGCCTCGATCTTGAACTCGCGGCTAAACTTCCGTCTCGTCATATCCACTCTCCAGTTCAATGGTCACGATCTTATCTTCGTGTCCACAAAACCGGCAGCAGCTCAGCCGGCGAATTTTGGGGATCTATCGTCCGACCCGAAGATGACTACCCGCAAGATCAGGATGCACGCAGGGAGTTTGAAGAAGACCAGACGAGGAATTTAGATCGGCTTCTCGCTGAAGCGAGCGAAAGATCTGCTGAGAGAGAACGGAACGAAAAGCAGATCGCGGCTCTTATCCGGCAGAACATTGAACAGCTGGACAAGTCTCTCACGGAGCGCGGCTTCTATGATGTTGTGACAAACGAGCCCGAGCCCCCCGAGGCTGAGTCGCCCGAGCCCGAGCCCGAGCCCGAGCCCGAGCTCGAGCCTGCCAAGCCAGCGGATCAACCGGTACTAAATCGCAACCCTCCGTCCACCCCTTGTGAAGACCCCGTATGTTTCGAGATGGCCGCGCTGGCGCGGCAACAGAAATATGAGACACAGCTGGCTACGTGTGAGAGGCGCTATGGGCAGGATGCGACTGGCGGAGATCCCAGTGATCCGACGCTGCCATACGACTCGGAAACGCGGTCAGCCTGCAACTCAGAAACGGCGAGACGGATCATAGAAGAGTCGACTCGCATCATTCGACCAGAAGTCCCGACCACCGGTGAACAGCTTGAAATTCGTCAGAATGAGATGGTCGCGGAAGTGGACATTCGGCGCCACCTCGTCAATCAAGATAGTGCCTGCAAGACCTCCCCGGACAGTTGCGCATGCAGACAGTGGAATAAGGACTACGCGTTCTTTCTGAACAAGCGGTACGGCGATCTTTGGATCATGGACGGAATGCAGGCTCAGATATCCCAAGAGACGAATTTCGTGCAGAATCGGATACCGTCAGACGAAGCGGAAGAGCCTGGCAACCAGCCTCTCGATGCATATAGGACGAATGCGCAAATCTGCTCAGAGGAGAAGAGACAAATGAAAGCTCTGATCCAGCTTACCATGAAATTACTGAACGAAACCGAAGAAGAGGTCCTGGAGGGGATCGAGCAGGCCGAGCGGGCCTGCTTGATGCGGAGAACCTTCATCGACGGTATGATCGCAAATGATAATTGGGTGGACCGTGTCATTCCCGAGAAAGCCCCGTTTAGTCTCTCGGAAATAATGGCCGGATTTCCGAATTTTTCTATCGACAGCTGCCAGTGAAGCGAACGCCTTCAGGAAAATGTGTTGCATCAGAGCTTGCCTTGAAGCGGTAGCTGTCGTTGCCGGTTTCCATCATGTGGCAGCGATGGGTGAAGCGATTTGGACCTGTCGCGCTTTGCTTCCGCCCCATCGGGCAGGGCAATGATAGTAGTCCTCTAGCTAAGACATACGTCACCCTTACTGACATATCGCATAAGTGAAATTATGTAATATATGTCTAAGGATGTTTATGTAGTTGCGTGCTGTGACGACTGCAAAAGCTCAAATTTGAGTTGATTTCATACAGTCTAGTTTTCGCATTGCTCCGTCAAAATGAGGTGCTCCCCTTCCCTTGGACAGGATCTGGCGCTTTCTAAGCTCTGATCTGCTCCTGCTGATCGGGTTGCGTTGCTTCGACTTTCAGCGAGTAGACTACGGCCGGTGGTTGGCCGCCAAGGGCTTTGTGCGGGCGGCGGTGATTGTAGAACCCCATCCATGTCCGGACACCCGCGCGGGCCTGAGACCCGGTCTCCCAGGCGTGAAGGTAGACGCACTCGTATTTCAGCGTGCGCCACAGACGCTCGATGAAGATTTTGTCCAAGTAGCGGCCCTTGCCATCCATCGATATGCGGACGCACGACCGCCGCAGGCGATCTGTCCAGGCAAACGATGTGAACTGCGATCCCTGATCGCTGTTCATGATGTCAGGTGGCCCGAACCGATAGATTGCCTCGTTCAGCGCGTCGACGCAGAAGTCGGCGTCCAGCGTGTTCGAGATCCGCCAGGCCAGAACCATTCGGGTGTGCCAGTCCATGATCGCCACCAGATAAAGAAACCCTCTGCGCATCGGCAGGTAGGTGATGTCCACGCACCAAACCTGATTGGGCCGCTCTACGCGCAGCCCGCGCAAGAGGTAGGGATAGGTCTTGTGCCCATTCGCCGGCTTGCTGGTGTTGGGTTTCTGGTAGATTGGCATCAAACCAATCAGGCGCATAAGCCGACGGATGCGCTTCTCGTTCACCGCGTGTCCCTCGTTGCGCAGGTGCCACGTCATCTGGCGAACGCCGAAGAAGGGCGTCTCCAGGAATTGCACGTCGATCAGCCGCATCAGCGCGAGGTTCTGCTCCGTCTCACCCTGCGGCATGTAATAAAACGACGACCGCGGTATCGACAGAAGCGCGCACTGCTGGCCAATCGACAGGTCCGGATGGTCGCGCTCGACCATGCTGCGCCTCACTTCCCGCCCCAAGGTTTGAGCTTTCTTTCCAAAAAAGAGTTGGCCACAGCCAGCTCTCCGATCTTGGCATGCAAGTCCCTGACCTGGTCTTCATCAACGACGGGTGCCTTGCGGCCGCCACGTTCGAAGACACCAGACGCGCCGTCCAGCAGCGCACGTTTCCATTGGTTGATCATCGTCGGATGCACCCCGAACCGGCTCGCCAGTTCCGACACGGTCGCCTCACCTTTCAACGCCTCAAGCGCCACCCTCGCCTTGAACTCAGGGGCATGTTGCTTTCGTTTCGTCATCTTCGATCTCCTTCGTGGTGAAGATCAGCAGACAGCAATTCAGAGCTTACGTCAGTGTCCAGTTTTCGGGGGGCACCTCAATGTCCTCGGCCTCCAGGTCGATGCCATCGGTGGCGAGGATGAATTTTGCCTTGGCGCGAGCGGTAGTGGGACTGGACTTGAGAGCTTCCAATGTTGCGGCAACCTTGCCTACGGTACAGGTCGCAAGGTGAATGTTGTTGGTTTGAAGAACGCCGCCTATGTCTGACTTATTAGACGCGCCGGTGCGCAGGCGCTTGATGGTCGTGTCCTTGTTCCCGAACGCCATCAGGAAGGCATAGGGAAACTCTTCAGCGTCGAAGGGCTGTTCCGCAAGCTCAGAAATAGCTTGCTCAATTTCGACAGCGTTCATGACTGTTTTTCCTTGGTTTGCCGGAAGTCATAACTGTCGCAGCAGTGTCGGCCTTGCGGGTTTTCTACCTGCGGAGGCCACGAGATTGTTGAATATTAGGAGTCTATTACGGCGATATTTTGCAATGCTGATCAGGCGTGAAAACCGCTTCCTTGGGTTACTGTAAACGTTACGCCCTCACGTTGCTTGAGACGCGCCACCATTGCCAGCAGATTGTCCGCCCGAGGATTGCCCTTGGTGCTCAGCATACGCATCAGGCTCTTTGGATCCTTCTGCATGTCATGCGCCAAAGCGTCGAACCCAACGGTCGCATTCACGTAATCCCGCAGCAGTAGCTTGCCGGTTTCCAGATCATCACTCAGCAGCGCTTCGATAGCTTCCTTGAACAACCCAACGCGAAACGCAGGGTCTCGATCGGCGCGAGCCTTGATCGTATCCTTGAAACTTCTGGTCAGTGCCATGTCAGTCTCCTTTTGACTTTCGGGATTTATAGTCGTCCCAATGGGCCTTCGCGTGCTTGATGTCTTGTGCCTGGCGCCGCTTGGTGCCGCCGCACAGCAGGATCACAAGCTTATCGCCGTCTTGCCCGAAGTAGACCCGATACCCTGGACCAAAGGTGATGCGCCGCTCCGACACGCCTTCTCCGACAGGCTTCACATCTCCTAGGTTTCCAGTTTCGATCCGTGCCAGTGCCGTTCGAACTTTAAGAGCGGCGGTAGTGTCCAGCCGGTCGAACCAATCGGCGAATGGGACCTTACCCGCTTCGGTGACATAGATAACGAGTTCGATCATAAGAATTTATGGTGACATATGTGTTACTAAGTGTCAATGCCTACTGCGTCGCACTTACACACATTGCGGTTGGTTGTGACCCTCCCCTGCCCCGCCCATTGTGTGGCCGTAGACAATTTACGGCGCGCTGTTTTTCAAGGCTGCATAAAGGGCGGACTTACTGATCCTAATTCGTGCGGCCGCCTCGCGCACGTTTAGACCTGACGCCATGAGCTGCCGGGCGCGAAGAATTTTGTCGGTTGTGACTGCGATAGGCCTACCACCTTTGCGCCCTCTCGCAGCTGCGGCAGCTAGCCCAGCATTCGTTCTTTCGCGGATCAGATCGCGCGCAAACTGGCCAAGCGCCCCGAAGATGTGAAAAACGAGACGTCCGGTCGGCGTGGTGGTGTCAATATTTTCCGTTAGCGACTTGAAGCCAACACCGCGACCTTCAAGTTCTGCAACGGTTTGCAGCAGATGCGTCATCGACCGACCCAGACGATCAAGTTTCCAGACAACCATTGTGTCGCCTTCTCGCAGAAACGAAAGTGCGGCGGTAAGCCCCGGTCGCTCAGTCTTGGCACCGGAGATACCGCGGTCCTCGAAGATGCGGGAAGCCCCGGCGGCATTCAAAGTGTCGAGCTGAAGGGCAAGATCTTGTTCAGCGGTCGAGACCCGGGCGTATCCAATGAGCGACATGACAATCCTTTGGGCTTGAAGGCGCTATGATCCGCCCCCGCCAGACCCATCTGTCCGCAATCCCATCCAAAAATCAAGTTGTCCAGTTACCCGTTGTAGAGGCGTTGTTGGACTGACTTGGCATTTGTCCATTAAACGCACGTCTGATGGACAACGGATAATTGTTCCAGTCATTTAGCTGTTCGGAGAGCACATCGCATTTTTGGTCTAGGGCGTTCTTAGGACGGTACCATCGGCGTTTTGCGCTGATGCAATCGCGTCTCGTCCTGCGCAGGCGACAATCGGACCGATAGCCCGATCTTGCAGTGTCTGGAAAAGGTGACCAGTTGAGCGCGACCCCCGCGCCCTACCTTGGTCTGTAACTGGAGCGGTGCCGCGCAACGGATATTGCCTTTTTGGGCCCGGCTCGGTCTAGTGATCCTGCTTGGTGTTCCAGACGCACTACGTGTAGGAACCGAACAGGGAATCTGGTCAGGATCGATCCGGTATGGAGATCCGATGCCAGAGCCGCCCCCGCAATTGTAAGAGTTGAGCGACTGCCGAATTGTCCACTCACATCCCATGATGTGGGGAAGGCCGGCAGATCGTTATGACCTGCGAGCCAGGAGACCTGCCAAGCACAATGCAAACCGACCGTCGGGTGTGACGGCAAGGAGGATGACCTAAGACGATGCTTGTTCAATCGAGGGTGCGCGATGCAGGCGGCACGCGCGTAATCTTAATTGCCTTGGCGTTCGGCCTAGCTTTGATCGCGTCCGTTGGCTTTGCCTCGGCCTGTGCCATTCACGACGCGGTGCACGATGTGCGCCAAGCGACCGGCCTTTCCTGCCACTGACATGTTGCGTCCCATTCTGACGACCGTGCTGCTGGCTGGCGCGGCCGCCGGCGTTCTTCACCTTGTCTTCGTTCACCCGATGCACCGATGATCCCTGTCATGCAGGGGCCCGCCTCGTTGAACGACATTGAGTCCACCGCAGTGTGGTCGCCGAAGCGTTTCGTCAGTGTCTTGACCTGCAGCATGGACGTCCCCCGACGTTTCGATTGGGGGAAGACTTAAGGACTACAGGATTCAGTTTTGTTTAATGATCATGACGGGACCGTGACAAATGCGGCGGCTGGTGATCCAAGTCGCGTCCGCCGAGAGAATTACGAATCCCTTGGGAACGGTACAAATCCGGCCTACCGTGACGTCCAGATGACAAAATCGGGGGATTCGCCATGAACAATCGATCGCGCTACATCGCAGAAACGGATGAACGCGGCACTGTGATCTGGTTATGGGAGCTGCATCCGGGCGACCGCATGGCCCGTCCGGTCCGCAAGCTGTCGCTGCTTGATCAGCGTCTTTGCGATGCGACGATCGAGGGCGCGAGCCTGAATTCCGTGACAGACTGGTTGGCGCGCGAGCAGCAAAGGTCACCTATCGGCGGACGTCAGCTGTCCGACGGCGCGAACCGGCATTGACACATCACGTCGTAAGCGACCGGGCGGCCCATACGGCCGCCCGGGCATCGTAATTGATCAGACGGTTTGCGGCTCCAGATCGACGGACCACAGTTCAACATCGGCACTGTCCATCAGACGCACTGTCATGACGCCCGTATCCGCCGCGATATCGACTTTGCCAAAGAACTGCATCCCGTCGCTGGGCGGCAAGTTTGCTTGACCGGCGTCAGGATGTTTGGCGAACCGGACTTCGGGACCAAAGGTATTGTCATACTCGCTCGGGCCGAAGGTGCCGGCGTGTAGCGGACCGGACACGAATTCCCAGAACGGTTCAAAATCCTGAAACACGGCGCGGTCGGGGGAATAGTGATGCGCTGCGGTGTAGTGAACATCTGCCGTAAGCCAGACCGTGTTCGCGATCTGTGCCGCCTTGATGAACGACAACACGGCGGCGATGTCCTTTTCGCGGCCCAGCACGGGGCCGTCGCCGTTGGCACCGTTCTCCATCGCGGTTTCGCCATCGCGCACCATCATCCCGATGGGCATGTCCGCGGCGATGACCTTCCATGTCGCGGTGGAATTCACCATCTCGCGCTTGAGCCACGCCAACTGGTCGGCACCCAGAAACGGAGCACCCTCAGCCTCGGTATTGGCGGTGTTGTCGCCACGATAGGTGCGCATGTCGATCAGGAAGATATCCAGCAGCGGACCGTAGGACACGCGGCGATAGACACGGTTGGGCTCGGCAAGGTTTTGCCGCGTCGGCATCATCTCGTGGAACGCATGGGCGGCGCGGGATGACAGAAGCTGCATGGATTTGACGGTGTATCGGTCGTCGCTGGCCAGTACCTCGTCGGGATACCAGTTGTTCGTGACCTCGTGGTCATCCCACTGGGCGATCATCGGCACGGCGGCGTTAAACACCCGCACGTTGCTATCCATATAGTTATAGAGGTGCTGACCGCGGAATTCGTCTAGCGTCTCGGCGACCTTAGACTTGGCCGGGGTGACGATGTTCTTCCACATCGTCCCGTCGGCAAGCGCCACCTCTGCCTCAACCACGCCGTCCGCATAAACTGTGTCGCCGGAATGCAGAAAGAAGTCGGGGGCATGACCCAGCATGGTGGCATAGGTCGTCATGCCGCCGCGATCCTCGTCGATGCCCCAGCCCTGCCCGGCCGTGTCGCCGGACCAGACAAAGCTGACGTCGCGGCTGCCCATAGGTGCGGTGCGGAACGTGCCGGTGACGGGGTCGGACAGCGTGCCGTCGGCCAGATCGGCCATCGTTACGCGGTAAAAGATATCCTGATCGCTGGGCAAACCGGTCAGTGCCAGCTTGCCGGTAAAGTCGCTGGGCGTGCCGACGGCCAAGCCGGGCACGGCGCGCGCATCGGTCATGCTTTCGGTCGTGGCCCATTCGACCAGCATCTTGGCCTCGCGGTCAGCGCGGCCCCAGATGACGGCACCGTCGTGGGCAACGTCGCCCGACATGACACCATGGGTGATCAGCGGGCGCGACTGCGCGCGCGACAGCGACGGCATGGCAAGTGATGCGCCAAGGGCGGCACCGCCCATCAGGGTCTGTCGGCGGGTAAAGGAAATGCGCGGCATCCAGGAATCTCCGTTGATGAATTGCTCATCACGGATCGTCGGACCGTCAGGTAACAGTTGATTGTTAGCGGCACGACGGTTTCATGAACCTTGCGTGACAGCTGTCGGCAAGACAAATCGCACAAGTTAGATCACCGCCGCATAGGCGTCACTTCTTCGTCGCTTTAGAAGTCTTGACCTTTGAAAGTTTGGCTTCTTTTTTCGTCCCCGTGGATTTCGCCTTTTTAGACGATGGGGCCTTCGTCGCCTTGGCCTCAACCTTATTCTTCGACTTATCGCCCTCGGACTTCTTTTTCTTAGGCTTTTTTATCTCGGCCTTTTTGGCATCAGACTTTGTGGCCTTGGACTCTTTGGCCTTCGACTTTTTGTCAGACGCCTTCTTGTCTGGCTTGCCAGATTCCTTCTGTGGGGTCTTCTTGTATTTGCCCACATCTTTCATCACGGGTGGATCGCTGGCTTCAACTTCGGCCGGGTCTTGCGATGCCAGACCCTGTTCCGTATCGCCGCTGACAGCAGACCGGGCCGCAGTCAAAAGCTTCTCTGCCCGCAGTGCGCCAAGGCGCGGGATATCCAGCAAGATGTCGGGCGATGCCGCCGCCAGCTGTTCTGCGGTGGCAATCCCGCGATTGGCGAGTGCCGTGGCCAGTGTCCGACCGATCCCGGCAACCTTTTGGAGAGGTGTCATCTTGAATATCCCTTGAGCGTCACGCGTCAAATCCGACGAGGGACCGGCCCCGAAGGCCAGCCCCCCAGCCGTCAACCATCCAGTTCAGGCGGCTTTCTTCAGCGCCTTCTTTGCGGCCTTCAGTTTCTTTTCCTGACGCGCCACTTTGGCCTTCCGGGCTTTGACTTCTTTTTCCAACGATTTTACGGTTGATGTCTTGGACATTTTAGATCTCCGATTATTTCAAGTATCGTGCCCGTCAGGCTGATTGTCGTGATCGCGCAGAAAGTCGCGAATGAAGCGGCGTATTTCACGCGCCGCACTCGTGTCGAGCGTATCGCATAATGACACGAAGCGATCCCTGTCAGATGCCGTGATCCTGACGATCAACTGACTGTCCTTCAGGTCCTTCTTCTTCGTCTTCTTCTTGTCGGTCACATCACATCCTGTCGATGGGCACGTCATTTGTTACGACAATATATATCGTTTGTATATACATTCTTTGCAAATGGCAGTTTGGCGCCCGTTTGAACGCAATACGCCGGGACAAAGCCCGGCGCATCGCATCATTTGAAAACGCCGGGTGCCGCAACACCCGGCAGGCGTCAGTTCGACAGCGACTTCGTCGCATTCGCGGCGACAATCATCGGCCGGAACGTAAAGACGTCGCGCGTCGTGGCGTCCACGTCGACCGGATCCAGTGGACGTTGGGCGACCCGAAGGTCTGCACCCGCGTGAGGTTCGCCAGCGTGTGGAAGGCGTCGGGCAGCGGCTTGTCGATCTTGAAGTAGTGGGTGTCGCCGTGCACCAGAACGACCTGACCGTCATAGCCTTCGGTCTGCGCCATTAACGCATCGAGGAAGGCGGCATAGCCTTCCTTACCCGGCATGCGGCTTTCGTCGTCATCCTCGGTCTCTGGCACGTCAAAGCCCATGTCGGCCTGAATGACGATCATGATGCCCTTGTCGCCGGCTTCCTTGGCCTTGGCGAAGGAATCAGTCAGCCAGGCGATGTTGGCCGCGTCACGCTCCTGATACTCCGCATTGTCAGCGGCGCATTGTTCAGGCGTGCGGGCGCTTTTCTTTGTGCAGGCGTCGTCGTCGGCGACCATGTTGTTGTTCGATCCCGGTACGTTCAGGCCCACGAACATCGCACCATCGCGGCTGTAGCGGGTGTTCTCGGCGAATTTCTCGCCCGGTGCCCCCTGATGATCGACCGGCATCTTCGTCTGACCGAAGGTATCTGCAGTGTCGAACATGGTCTGACGAATATGCGTCAGACGCTCGATGTTGTCCCAGCCGCCGTTGTTCGTGCGGTGGCAGTCGGTCCATTCGTTGTCGCCGGGGACATAGATGACCGGGGCGGTCAGGCTGTCGAACATTGCGATGGCATCGGTATAGATCGCGTCGGTGCATTCGGACGAACCGTCCTTAATGTCGCCGTCATACATTGAAAACGCGATATCGGAGGCGTTGATGTCCGCGATCAGCGCAGGAATGGCGGGCGCGTCATTTGCTTTGGCATAGGGCATGTCGCCCCACAGACCCATGGAAAACGGCTCTGCGCTGGCGACGGTCGCCTGCATGATGCCACAGGCCGCAAGTATGACGGCAAGGCGTGAAACAGTATTCATATCGAGATTCTCCTATCCGCGCGGCACAAAGGCCGCTGCCGCCGCTTAGGCCCGTCCTGTGAACCTCTCGTGACAGTGAAATTTGGTGCCCTGTGAAGCGGCTGCCCCGCCTGTCACGAATTCGTCTTGCAAACGTTAATTTCCCGTTACCCGCAGGGCGCAGAGCTTGCGCGTCGCAGGCCTGTCGCCTGCCGGGGCGTCCGTGCCCACCATCCGGAGATCGAAGATGACATCCCTCACCCGCTTTGCCCTGCCGCTGCTCGCCAGCGTCTCTGCCCTGTCGATGACGGCCGCGTTCGCCGAACCGACGAAAG
The DNA here is from genome assembly GCF_021735925.1 of Loktanella sp. M215. Classification (NCBI taxonomy): domain Bacteria; kingdom Pseudomonadati; phylum Pseudomonadota; class Alphaproteobacteria; order Rhodobacterales; family Roseobacteraceae; genus Loktanella; species Loktanella sp. M215. The sequence continues at coordinate 104,710 of NZ_WMEA01000008.1, read as the reverse complement.
AGCTGATCGACGCCGCCAAGGCCGAAGGCACCCTGACCACCATCGCCCTGCCCCACAACTGGTGCGGCTATGGCGAGGTCATCGACGGCTTCAAGGCCAAGTATGGCCTCGAGGTCAACGAGCTGAACCCGAACGCAGGCTCCGGCGATGAGCTGGAAGCGATCAAGGCCAACAAGGATAACGCCGGTCCGCAGGCGCCCGACGTGATCGACGTGGGCCTGTCCTTCGGCCCCGCGGCCAAGGACGAAGGCCTGATCCAGCCCTACAAGGTCTCGGTCTGGGACAGCATTCCCGACGATGCCAAGGATGCTGACGGATACTGGTATGGCGACTATTACGGTGTGCTGGCGTTTGGTGTGAACAGCGACATCATCCCGGATGCCCCCACCAGCTTTGCCGATCTGGCCGATGCCGCCTATGCCAACGCCGTCGCCATTCCTGGCGATCCGCGCACCGGCAACAGCACCATGATGACGGTTTATGCCGCAGGTATCGCACAAGGTACCGCAGCAGGCGGCGACGCGTTGAACGCCGGCATCGGCTATTTCAAGGGCCTGAAGGACAGCGGCAACCTTGTGCCCGTCAACGGCAATTCCCAGAACCTGACACAGGGCACCACGCCGCTCTACTTCGACTGGGATTACAACCTGTTGGCGATGCGCGACACGCTGGCCGGCAATCCGCCGATAGAGGTCGTAGTGCCGTCCGACGCCGTTGTCGCGGGCGTCTATGTGCAGGCGATTTCCGCCTACGCACCGCACCCGAACGCGGCAAAGCTCTGGATGGAATACATCTATTCCGACGAAGGCCAGACGCTGTGGCTGAAGGGCTATTGCCACCCGATCCGTTTCAACGACATGGCCGACCGTGGCGTGATCCCGCAGGACCTGATGGACAAGCTGCCGCCGGCGGATAACTACGCCAAGGCCGTATTCCCGACGCTGGACGAACAGGCCGCCGCCAAGACCGCCGTGGCCGACAACTGGGCCAAGGACATGGGCGTCGAATAACGCTCCGCCTCACCCTGATCCGGGCGGCAGGTGCAGACCTGCCGCCCAACCCCTGTCCGCAGGAACATCCTTTGACCCTGACCGCCCTGTCGTCCGACACCGTTCCGCCCCGTAGCCGCCGCCTTCAGCTGAACTGGGCCTGGCTGGGCCTTGTGCCCTTTCTGGCCTTCGTGCTGCTGTTCCTGATCCTGCCCGTTCTTTATCTGGTGAACGGCGCGTTCCAGTCGCCCGATGGCACCTATACCCTCGACACCATGCTGCAACTGTCCGCGCCAGAGATCGTGCGGTCCTACCTTCTGTCGATCCGGCTCAGCCTCGCCTCTGCCGCGATGGGCGCGGTGTTCGGCCTGATCTTGGCCTATGCGCTGATCCTTGGCGGGCTTCCCACATGGGTGCGGCGGGCCTTCATGACGTTTTCCGGCGTCGCATCGAACTTCGCAGGCGTGCCGCTGGCTTTTGCCTTCATTGCCACGCTGGGGCGGTTGGGGCTGGTGACGCTGGTTCTGCGCGACCTGTTTGGCGTCAACATCTATGGCATGGGCTTCTCGCTCTTTTCCTTCTGGGGTCTGGCACTGACCTACCTCTACTTCCAGCTGCCGTTGATGGTCCTGATGATCACCCCGGCGCTCGAGGGGCTGCGCCCCGAATGGCGCGAGGCGGCCGAGAGCCTTGGTGCCACACGGACCCAATACCTGACCCGCATCGCGCTGCCTTTGCTGGCGCCGTCCGTGCTGGGCTGCTTCCTGCTGCTTTTCGCCAATGCCTTCGGGACGCTGGCCACGATCTATGCGTTGACCTCAGCCAACTTTCCTGTGGTGCCGATCCTGCTGTTCCAGCAGATACGGGGCAACGTGCTCTATAACCCGAACCTTGGTTACGCGCTCGCCGTGGGCATGATCCTGATCATGGGCCTGTCGAACACGCTCTACTTCGTCCTGCGCCGACGGGCAGAGCGGTGGCAGAAGTGAAGCGCACCCCCGTCCTGTCCATCGTCATCGCCCTGATCGGGGCCGCGTTCTTTGTCCTGCCACTGATCGCAACCTTCAATTTTTCCCTGCGCATGACACGCGGAGAGTTATCGTTCGCCGCCTACAGGTCCGTCTTCGACAGCGACATCTTCCTGTCCGTCCTTGGCTTTTCCGCCACTGCGTCGTTTACGGCCATCATCGCGGGCAGCGTCATCGTCGTGCCCACCGCCTATTGGGTGCGGCTGCGTCTGCCGCGCCTGCGGGGCATGGTCGAATTCTTAAGTCTGCTGCCACTGATCATCCCGCCGGTCGTGCTGGTCTTTGGCTATGTCCGCATCTACGGCACCAGCTCGATCCTGCCACTGACGATGACCGAAGGCGGCACGAACGTCCTGCTGGTCATTGGCTATGTGGTCCTGTCGATCCCCTACATGTATCGCGCCGTCGACAACGGCATGGGGGCGATCGATATCGCGACCCTCACAGAGGCCGCCGAAAGCCTTGGCGCGTCCCGCCTGCGCACCATCGCCTTTGTCATCTTTCCCAACATCCAGTCGGCCATCCTGTCGGGAGCCTTCCTGACCTTCTCGATCAGCCTTGGCGAATTCGCTATCACCAGCCTGCTGAACCGCCCGGCGTTCGGTCCCTACCTCGTGCAGATGGGGCAGGACTACGCCTATCAACCTGCGGCCCTTGCCATCATGGCCTTTGCCTTCACGTGGGCCTGCATGGCCCTGATGGAGGTGTTCGCCATCCGCAAACCGGGCCAGCGCCTGCTGCAATTCCGCGCGCCCCGCGCCGTCACAAAGGCCGAAACATGAGCTTCCTGACCCTGACCGGCATCGGCAAGTCCTTCGGGGCCAATACCGTCGTCCGCGACTTCGACCTCAGCGTGGCGGCGGGCGAATTCGTGTCGTTCCTCGGGCCATCCGGCTGCGGCAAGACGACGGTCCTGCGCATGATCGCGGGGTTCGAGACACCAACCAGCGGCAAGATCCGCGTCGAAGGCACCGACGTCACCGCCCTGCCCGCCAGCCGTCGCCGCAACGGCATGGTGTTTCAGGCCTACGCGCTGTTTCCCAACATGTCCGTGCGTGAGAACGTGGCCTTCGGTCTGCAAATCGCGGGTATGACACGCGCCCAGATCACAGCCCGCGTCGCCGAGATGCTTGACCTTATCGCATTGGGTCATCTGGCGGACCGCTATCCCTATCAACTTTCCGGTGGCCAGCAACAGCGCGTTGCCTTGGCACGCGCGCTGGCCCCCCGCCCGAACCTGCTGCTGCTGGATGAACCGCTGTCGGCGCTTGATGCGCAGATCCGCACGTCCCTGCGCGACGATATTCGCCGCATCCAGCAGGAACTTGGCATCACCACCGTCTTCGTCACGCATGACCAAGAGGAGGCGCTGTCGATCTCTGACCGGGTCGTCGTGATGCACGCGGGCCGCGCCGACCAGATCGGCACACCGGCGCAGATCTACAACCGGCCCGCCACGCGTTTCGTCGCGGGCTTCGTCGGCAAGCTGAATACCTTTGCCGCACAGACCGGGGCAGACGACACCATCGCCTTTGCCGGGCAATCCATCCGCAATCCGCACCATGTCGGTGCGGCACCCGGTGCGCCGATCACGGTCGCCTTACGGCCAGAGGCGCTGTCGCTGCACCGCCGCCCCGGCGACGACCTGTCGCTGCCGGGGCGGGTGCTGCACAGCAGCTTCCTCGGCTCCGTCATTCGTGCTCAGGTCGATGTGTCGGGCCAACCGGTCAGCGTCGACATGTTCAACCGCGCCGATCTTCCCTTGCCCATAGTGGGCGACCAGACTGACGTCTGGTTCACCCGCGACGACGTCCTTGTCATTCCAGAGGTTTCCCCATGATCCTGCCCGCTTTCGCCGCCCCAGGTCGCTTCTACCGCGGCAACCTGCACACCCATTCGACCCTGTCCGACGGCATTCTGGCGCCGCAAGAGGTTTGCCGCCGCTACAAGGCCGAAGGCTACGACTTCATCGCCCTGACCGACCACATGATCGGCATCTACGACTATCCCATCGCCGACACGGTCCCGTTCCGTGACGACGATTTCACGACGATTTTGGGCGCGGAACTGCATGCCGGCCCGATGCAGAACGGAGAGTTGTGGCACATCCTGGCCGTCGGCCTACCCGCCGATTTCAAACCGGCCCATGCGCCCGCCTTCGTCCCCGTCGCGAATCAGGAAACCGGACCGGAACTGGCGCAGCGTGCGGTGGATGCCGGTGCCTTCGTCGCCGTGGCCCACCCACAATGGTCCGGCATGACGCTGGACGATGCCCGCAGCCTGACGGCTGCCCATGCGGTCGAGATCTACAACCACGGCTGTGCTGTGGGTTGCGATCGCCCCGACGGATTCCAGTTCGCCGACCTGCTGCTGTCCGAAGGCCGCGACCTGACCATGGTCGCCACCGATGACGCACACTTCTCGGAACCCGATCATTTCGGCGGCTGGGTCATGGTGAAATCTGAAGACCGCACGCCAGAGGCCCTGCTGACCGCCCTCAAGGTCGGTCACTTCTATTCCAGCCAAGGCCCGCAACTGCATCATATCGAAGTCACCGACAAAGCCATCACGATCGACAGCAGCGCCGTTGCCGCCGTCATCGTTCAAGGCCACGGCTCGGCGGCGCAGGCCGTCCACGGCACCTCGATGACCCGCACGACCGTTCCTCTACTGCGCTGCGCCACATCACCTTGGCTGCGCATCACCGTCATCGACCGTGCAGGCCGTCGCGCGTGGAGCAATCCGGTCCGGCGGACCGCGTCATAGGGACTGAGTGACCGCGGGCCGCACGTCCGGGATTTCAAAGTCCAAAGACTGACATGCGGCACGTTGATGGCCACTCGTCACATCGCTCGCAGCGGCGTCCGCACATCTTGCCTGCGCTGGTCCGCGACATGCATCGCAGACCAGCCTGTCTTACGGGCGTGCTGTCAAAGCTGGCCCAGCGACCAGAAGAACGTCTCGCCAGAGCTGTCATCGACGCCATCGTTGTCGGTGCTGGCCCAAGCGGTGCCATCGGCAAAGATCGCCAGCCCTTCGATCTTGTCCACGACATAGCCGCCCTGGGCCTTCAGATCGGGAATCAGGTCGCGGACTTCAGTCTTGGTGACGACGGGCAGATCAGACCCGATCGGGGCGGCGACCATCTGATCGGCAGGGATGCTGTAGACCTTCTTGATGGCCGCAGCGGCGCCGATTTGGTTGTCACGCTCGACGACGTAAAAGCTGTCGCCGTGGGCCACGATTTCCGACAGGCCGACCCAGCCTTCGTCAGCGCTGGCCTTGGGATACAGGACGGCGCCCCATTCCTCGGTGTCGGTGTTGTAGGCGATCAGTTTGACATGATCCGCCGGATCGTCGCCCCATTCGCGCTGAACCGCCATCCAGAGCGTATCGCCGACCTTGGTGATCCCCTCAAAACCGTAGCGCGTTTCTTGCGCCAGCAATTCCGCAGGCAAACCGATTTCCTGGTCGATCTCGCCATCCGCATCGACGTGATACAAGGCGTGCGGGATCAGCTGATCTGTGCGCCCCTCGGAGGCGACCCAGTATCCACCCTCGCCATCCAGCGTGATGCCTTCCATGTCCAGCTTCTGCGCCGGAGAGCCAGCGCTTGTCACACGCAAAGCATTCGTGATCCGGGCGGGCGACTGCGTTGTGTCGATGGTAAAGATCGTGGGTTGGTAGCCGTAGAAGCTGTCGTTGACCGTATAGATCAGGCCGTCCTCGCCAGCCACCATGCCGGAGATCGCGCCCCAGCCAATCAGCTCCTCTGCCCCCGCGGAGGTCAGTTGCGGATAGGCGGCCGCTGCGTCCTGATATTCGTAAATCATCACGTGGCTGCGCGCGCCATCATCGGCGACAAGATCGGCCTCGTTCGCGGTGATGAACAGGTTGCGATCGGGGATCGCGATAGCCCCTTCCGGCGCGATACCGGATGGCAGAAGCTGTTTCAGCACGGGTTCTATCGGAGGCGGAGTGTGTGGCATTTCTTGCTGTGCGCAGAGACGATGCATCGGATCGTCGCATCGTCTCTGCGGACCCAGCGTCAGGGTTGCAGTGTCTTGTTCACATAGTTCCAGACGTCGCTGATGACGACCGACCCTTCGCCAACACCGCTTGCCACGCGCTTGACTGACCCCAGCCGCACGTCACCCACGCCAAAGATGCCGGGCGCGGATGTCCCAAACGGCGTCGCCGCACCGACCGCCGGGCCGGTCAGGACGAAACCCTTGTCATTCAGGTCAATCACCCCTTCCAGCCATCCGGTGTTGGGCGCCGCCCCGATCATCACGAACAGCCCGCCAAGATCGATGTGCCGCTCTGTGCCATCCCGGGTGTCGCGCAGCCGGCAGGAGTCCAGCGTCGTCTCACCGTCGAGGGCCGCGACTTCGGTATAAGGGTGAATGGTGATGGCGGGTTCGTGTTCCAGACGACTGCTGAGGTAGGCCGACATGGTCTCGTGCAGGTTATCCTTGCGGATCAGGACGTGGACATGCGCAGTGACCCGGGCAAGGAACATCGCCGCCTGTCCGGCCGAATTGCCGCCGCCAACGATAGCGACATGCCTGTCCCTGCAGAACCGCGCTTCCATATCCGTCGCCGCATAATAGACTCCCGCCCCCTCGAAATCCTCGAGCCGCGCAATAGGCAGCCGTCGGTATTGCACCCCTGTCGCCACCACGACGGTCTTGGTCTGGATCGTCTCACCATCGTCCAGCGTCAGGTCCCAGGTCTCGTCGGGCCCGCGCGCGATGCCCGTCACCGACCGCGGCATGACAAACCGCGTGCCAAGGCGCATCGCTTGAATTTCACCACGCCACGCAAGATCCCCGCCCGAGATGCCGGTGGGAAAGCCCATGTAGTTCTCGATCCGCGACGATGATCCAGCCTGCCCTCCGATCACCTCGTTCTCGATGACGATCCCGCGCAGGCCCTCGGCCCCGGCGTAGACGGCGGCGGCAATGCCCGCCGGTCCACCGCCGACGATGGCCACATCGAACAAACCTTCGCCAGTCAGCGGCATGTCCAGTCCCAGCAGCCGCGCGACGGCGCGCGGGGTGATGTCAGTCAGCTGTTTTCCCGCAAACAACGCCGTCGGAATATCTAGCGCGCACTCGGCCTCGCCCAGCAGCCGACAAGCCTCATCGGACCCGAGCTCCAGCCTCTTGACCGCGATACGGTTCCGGGCGGCGAAGGATTCCAGCCGCCGCAGATCCCTGCTCTGGTCGGCGCCGATCAGGGTCAGCGCGCTCTCGTCATTCTCGAAAATCCGCCGCCTGCGGCCCGCGAACACCGTGACGATCCGGTCCGACAGTTCCGGCACCCGCGCCATCAGAGCCAGCATGTCCTCTCGCGGGACGACGACGACCCGAGTGTCGACGGCGGCGCGCATCCCCATGCTCCAGACACCGCCGTTCAGAAAAGCGATCTCGCCGAGATACTGCCCCGCCTTCAGCGATCCCGGCGTCGATTGCCCACCGGTTTGGCTGTCCAGTAGGATGACGTCGCCGTCCTCGACCAGCATGAACTCAATCATCGGATCACCCGGACGGACGACCATATCCCCTGTTGCGTAGCACCTCTCAACCCCGATCGCGCGGATGGCGTCGAGGTGGCTTTCATCGAGTGGCACGCGCGGCTCGTTTGCCAGATTGATCGCAAGCGACTCCATTAGATTTGTCTCCGAACGAGGTTTCTGAAAAGATTATAAGCGCGGGTCGCGCATTCCTAGAGAATTTCAGCATTTGGAGTCTGCTGCAGCGCCATCGCCGCAGTGACTGGTGCAGGTCGCACAGATTATGAACTTAGGGCTAGCAAGACTCATGAGCCTCAGGCTTTATTTGATGACACAATGTGAGTGGCCAAAGACTTTCTCGCTCAACAGTATCCATCATTCTCTGAATGTCAGAAAATCAGCAATGAGGGCTCAAACCAGACCTTCGCCACCGCTACCGGTAAGGTGTGGTAAGCGGAACGGACCTAGTTTTTGCCAATGCTATCGGAAAGTCCGCTTGTGGCGGAACGCTAAAATTCATGAAGCGCAATAGTTCTTTTTTCAGTCTGATGAAGCGCGGTCGTCCTTCGTGAGCCGCTCCAAGTTGGCGTTCAACCGGTACAGCATGGAGCGGAACAGTGTGATTTCTTCCTCTGTAAAATCGCAGAGCGCATTCTTGTTACCTTCCATCAGAACGGCAATCGCAGCAGGTAGACCTGCCTCCGCCTTGGACGTCAGTACGATCTTCCGGCTGCGTCCGTCGTTTGGATCGGACACGCGCGTGATCAATCCATCGCGCTCCATACGGCCAAGCATCTGTGCCATGGGCGGTTGACCGATCTTAACGGCGCGGGCGAGATCGCGTTGTGTGTCGGCCCCTCCGTCGCGCAACGCGATCAGGACCGGCAAATAACCAACTCCGAAGCCAAGAGGTTTGAGGCGCGCTTCGCTCAGGCGAGCGAAACCGCGCGCCGCGATGCCTATCAGGTGCCCGGGCGTCGAGAGTACGTCTTTATCCATCATGCATGCCCTCTTGCGACATAATTACATACGTGCGTATATATAATCTTGGCGCTGTGTCGAGATCCGATGCCGTCGGCCCAATCAATTCTTCTGGAGACATTACCATGCTGCACGAGAAGATCACGGTTCGTATAAACGATAAAGACTGCACGACCCATGTTCTCACGCCAACAGGTAGCGAAGGCGGTCCCGCCATCCTCTTCTACTTCGATGCCGGCGGCATCCGTCCTGTCTTTCTCGACATGGCGCAGCGGCTCGCAAATGCAGGCTACGTCGTCCTCGTCCCTGACCTATTCTATCGCTACGGCCCTTACGGACCATTCGTCCCTGCAGAGGTCTTCGCGGGCGATGCCGCGGCCACTCTTGGACCGCTCATGGCCACGACCGGCAATGCGGTTGCAGCCAAGGACACCGAAGCGGTCCTCTCCTACCTCGACACGAGAACGGACGTGCGTGGCGAGAAGATCGGGTCGGTTGGATTCTGCTTGGGAGGCGGGATGGCAATCGCTGCTGCAGGGACCTACCCAAACAGGATGGCCGCCGCCGCAAGCTTCCATGGCGGCGGTCTCGCAACCGACGCCCCCGATAGCCCACACCTCTACGCTCGGACGCTGAACGCCGAGCTCTACATCGCGGCAGCAACGGACGACGCTTTCTACCCGTCAGGGATGGCGGACCGGTTCAAAGATGCCCTCGACACAGCGGGGGTGACCTACAGGCACGAGACGTACCAGGCCGCCCATGGTTGGATGAAACCGGATTTTCCCAGCTATAACGAAGCAGCGGCCGAGCGTGGTTGGGGCGAGATGATTCCGTTCTTAGATCGTTTGCTGAAGGATCGGTAGCTTCTGCGCGACCGGCTAAAGACGTATCTGGCAGGATTTCCGGCGTTCATTCAGTCCCCTTTTAGATTGAGCGATCGCGGGCGAACAGGAACTCATGTCCTGCTCTTTCGTTGAATACCTAACGATGACGAGAAGCCGCTGTCATAGACAGGCTCCGTAATACACAAGCCTTAGCGTCCAGACCGATGCGCGGCGGTGGTCATCTGATCAACGTGAACCGACGAACGGAAGAGGAAAAATCCAATGCCAACGCTATATACAATGCCGGGCACCTGCTCACTTTCGCCGAATATCGCCGTGGCTTGGCTCGATGCACCGGTCGGAATCCACACCATGGCCTACGGCGACCATAAGAAGGACGACTACCTCGCTATCAATTGAAAAGGCAAAGTGCCTGCGTTGAAATTCGAAAACGGCGACGTCCTGACCGAGGCCGCAGCGATCTTGTCCTGGCTCGGCGCAGCCTACGGATCCGACAGCTACGCCAGCGATACTGAACTCGGTCGGAAAGAAGCTGAAGCACTGTCTTACATGACATCGGAAGTACATGCGGCCTACGGCGGTCACTTCGGTCCACAAAATCTGGCCGAGACCGAAAGTGGTCAGGCCGAGGTCAAACGTAAGACATACAAGACTCTTGCTGGGCAATATGATCGCATGAATGGTATTCTGAGCGATAACGGTGGCGAATGGTATCTTGGCAAGCGTTCATTTGCTGACACATTCCTTTACGTGTTGACGCGCTGGATCGCGCAAACGCCGCTATCGATCGACGACTACCCGGCGCTGAAGCAACATCGTGCACGCATGGAAGCTGACAAAGGCGTGCAGGTCGCCCTCAAACGTCAAAATATGGAAGCGATCGGGTGATATCAGGCAATGACCCGGCGGGACGGCCAATTCTGTCTGATCCGGCTCAATGGAGATCACGCCACGCCGTCCAGCCCCGCACAAGTCCGTAGCTGACGAGGGTGAGCGAGACGAGGACGCCGTCCACGATCAGGCGCAGCATCGGGTCATCCGATGCGACGGCGCCGCCTGCGGATCCAAGCAGGGAAAAACTGAAGAACGTGATGCCAAGCTTTTGGAACAGGACGAGCTCCCACAGGCCGGGCATGCGTCTGGGATAGAAGGCGAGCAGCGCGAACAGACCCGCAAAGACGGGGTAAGCCAGCATTTCCCATGTGTGCGACACGATGCGATCAGGCGGGATTGAGCCAAGCTCGAAGGCCGCATTGGCAAATGCGCCGAGGGTCGAAACTCCCAAGGCAATCATGATGTATTTGGCCACGCGGTCGCGCGACGTCGAGGAGTCGTTCGTAGCCACTGTTGAGTTTTGAGTGTCAGATAGAGTCATGGGATCGGTCCTGTCGTGAGTGAAGATTGGTATGGTGACTGGTGCGCGAAGAGTGGCGCTGAGGCATGTCGTGGCCGTCGCCCACCGGAACTGAGGCCTGAAGAGGCAGCAGTGTCTGGGCGTTTTCGACCTATGCCGCCTGAGAAGTTGATTTTGGCGCAGTCGCGGCGATGAACGCGCGGAGTGCGTCGGCATATCCGTCCGCTGCAGCGGAGAGTGCGGACGGGTCCAGCTTACCGGCGTTGTAGATGATGTAAGGCGCGTGCCACGGCAGACCGCAGCGATAGGCAGTCGCCTTCAATGGAGTCAGAAGGGCGTCGATTGAATAGTAGTTCTGTCCTTCGGGTGTGTAGGCGTCCGGGACGTTACCGGCGGTTACGGCGATCATGATGGGCGTCCCGGAGAGGAGCGCACCTTCCGTAGCGGCGTTGATGTAATACATCCGGGTCAACACGGCGTCCTGCCACGCTTTCAGCAGCACAGGTGTCGCATACCACTGCAGCGGAAACTGCAGCACGATCCGGTCGGTATCCAGCAGCATTTGGGCTTCCACTTCGGCATCCGTAAACATGTCGATGACGCCGTCCGGGTAACGGGCTTGCATGTCGACGACGCGCACGCCTTCGACGGTTGTCGCCGCCTTGGCAAAGGCTGCATTTGTAGTCGATGCTGACAGATTGGGGTGAAACAGAAGGACTAGTGTCTTGGTCATGGGATGTTCCTTTGGGTTGATCTGACTTCAACCTAGGAACGCCGCAGAAATAACTCCAACAGATATAAAATATAGTCTATTATTCAGGTCATGAATTTACGTGCAATTGATCTCAATCTGCTGGTGGTGCTCGAAGCCCTTCTCGAAGAGGCGCACGTCAGCCGTGCCGCTCATCGCCTGAACCTGTCCCAGCCAGCAGTGTCCAGTGCGCTGCAACGATGCCGTGACCTCTTCGATGATCCGCTCCTCGAACGCGGTCGCGGGGTGATGCACCGCACGCCGCGGGCCGAGGCGCTGCGCGCGCCGCTCAAGGCGTTGCTGGCCGAGGTGCATGCTCTGGTCGACCCAGTTGAACGCCCTTTACGGGACTTGGACCAGGTCATACGTATCACTTCCGCCGACGATCCGACTCTTCTGATCGCAGGTCCACTTCTGGCGTCCCTGTCACAGTCGGCGCCGGCTTTGAGGATTGTCTTTCACCCGTGGGTTGGCACACACGGCACCTTGCGAGCTCTGACGGACGGCAATACCGATCTCGCGATTTCCGTGCTTGCGGTCGATCAGCCCGGGCTGGAGCGGGTTACGTTGATGCACGAGACCTACGTTGTCGCAATGCGCAAAGGACACCCTGCCGCAGAGCGTTTCGATCTCGACGCCTGGCTGTCCTGGCCGCATGTCGTCGTCTCTGGCCGTGGCCAGATGCAGTCGCCGCTTGACCTGCAACTCGCCGAGATGGGCCGGAGCAGGTCAGTCGGTGTGGTCGTGCCGGCGTTTCAGATTGTCTTGCCGCTTTTGACAGGCACCGACCTGATCGCGATGGTGCCGCGGCACGGGTTTGCCGATCGGCAGCACCCTGATCTTATCTGTTTTGATCCGCCGATCGACGTTCCAGGCTTCCCCCTGCATCTGGCCTGGCACCGGCGTCAATCGCAGGATCGCGGCGTCCAGCATGTCATCGACACGGTCCAGGATATCTTCCGCGATATCTTGGGATAAAACGGGCGCGGCGGGTTCACCGAAGCTTAGCAATCCGGGCCGAATGCGCGCCAATGTCACGGGCTCCTTCTGACTGAGCGGTCGGCCGGAAGGAGCTTATTTTATGACGAAACGATAAAGTCAGCTGCTGATGTGATGGCTGATACCTTCCGGTTCTATTGGACTACAATTTATGCGGCGGCAGCCGCGATCTGCGGCTCCAGACCCGCGATAAAGCCGTCCATCGTCTGCTCGCCCAGATCGACCGCCTTGGCCCCGCCACCCGCGACGACGGTGACGTCATCGATGCCGATAACGCCGAGAACGAGTCGAAGGTACTGAGGAGCGATGTCACGGTTCTGAATTGGCGAGCCCTCGGTGTAGACCCCGCCCGACGCGATTAGGATGGTGGCCTTCTTGCCCGTCAAAAGGCCCTTGCCGTCGAAACCGAGTGTCATGCCTTTGCGCACGATATGATCGACCCATGCCTTAAGTACGGCGGGTACGTTGTAATTGTAGACCGGCGTGGAGATGACGATGTGATCGGCGGCGATGACTTCGGCCGTCAGCGTATCTGAAAGGCCGAGCGCGGCTTTCATCTCCGGCGTGTGAGCGTCCGGCGGCGTGAAGTAGGCAGCGAGCCATGGTGCGGTCACGAATTGCAGACCTGTTTCCATCAGATCGCGATCAACGACCTCACCCGCTGGATAAGTTGCGCGCCAGTCGGCTAGGAAGCGTCGCGTCATATGGCGAGAGATGGAAGATGCGCCGCGGGGGCTGGTCTCGATGCTCAAAAGTCTGGTCATGTCAGGGGTTCCTTTGGTTGATCTATCCGAAGCGGAAGCCGGAAATCGGCTTGCCGAAAGCATGTCCGTGGAAGTCGGAATGGCCGAGCTCGCCAGATACGGCCCCGGCGGCCACCATCAGCGGCAACAGGTAATCCTCGTGCCGCTGAGCCTTACGAGCACCGGGGGCTTGCTCCCATGCGCTGAGCGCGGCGTCGCGGGTCTCGCCATCTCGTATCTCTAAGAACCGCCTCCGGCCGGACGTCCACCCGGGATACGACACCCGCCAGATAGGCCTCAAACTCATGCCATGTGGCGCGCATCGGACCGGGTTCTAGGAAAAAGCGGGGACCACCGCCGTGACTGATGAAGTGTGTTGGTTGCATGCAACCTTCATAACCATGGCATTCCGATTGCGGGAGCGATGAAATAGTGATCATCTTCATCTAGAAGAGAGATGGAGTATGATTGGCAGTCTAAGTCTCGACCAGCTTCGCGTCCTCATTGCGATCGCCGACGCGGGCAGCTTCTCCGCCGCTGGGCGCGCCCTCGGTCGGGTGCAGTCTGCGATCAGCCAAGCAATCGCAACGCTGGAAGCAACGCAGGGCGTCGCGCTTTTCGACCGGAACAGTTATCGCCCGCGCTTGACCGAGACCGGCCGCGTACTGGTCGATCAGGCGCGGCTGGTCTTGGCCAGTGCGGCCCGGTTCGAGGCGGTCGCGGCTGGGACGCGGGCCGGGCTGGAGCCCGAGCTGACGCTTGCAATCGACCCGCTGGTGCCAAGCGCGCTATTGATCGACAGCCTGCGCGCGCTGAACGAGACCTATCCCGATCTGCCTATCAGCTTTTCGACCGAGGGGCTGGGTGGTTCCCTTCGGCGGCTCCGCGACGATGCGGCGTCGCTGGCGATCTGCCTGTTACTTCCCGCCGTGCCCGACGATATCGTGGCGTATCCGCTGCTGAACGTCGCCATGTGCCCCGTAGCCGCTCCTGGCCATCCGCTTGCATCGTTGAAACGCCGGATCACGCGCGATGATCTCGCAACCCATGTGCAACTCGTTTTGTCGGACCCGGTAACGCCTGACGGGGCGAACTACGGCTTATCGAGCGCGCGGCTGTGGCGCTTCGTCGATCTCGGGCGACGTCTGGATTTCCTCCTTGCCGGTTTCGGATGGTGTCGAATGCCCGAGCATCTTGTCGTGGACTTGCTCGCCAACGGCAAACTCATCGCGTTGCAGATTGAAGACGATTCTGCCCCTGCCGCCGGGCTCACGATCTACGCCGCACACCGGCGCGACCGCGTCCTCGGCCCCGGTGGACGCTGGTTGCTCAATACGCTTCGCTCGCGTCTGGGCAACGACTGATTGTTTGTGAGGGGATCCTTCGACGGACATTTGTCGCCGCAGTTCTGTCCGAACCGCAAAGGTTTTGCCGGGCATCCTCGTCCGTTGTGAAGAACACGGTGTTGGAGCGGGCCTCTGCCGTCATGCGTGAAACAATTCATGCCTGGCCGTGCTCAAGGACCCTGACGACGTTCGACATCCCGTCCTGCATATATTTCTTCCAAATGCTGCGATAATGAGGCCAAGGATTGGGCGACTCAGCACGCTTGTCGGCTTGAACCCGTATGTCCAAATGATCTTGGTGATTTCGCCGACTTCTTCAAACTGCCACAGACCCCGCGCTTCATTGGTCATCCATCCAAGCGGGCCAGAAAAGCCGGAAACCATGTATCCGAATCGGGCCGAACCGTTCGCCGGCGGCACACCGCCCGTCGGATTGCTAAGGGTTATTTGTTCGCGAAGGCGGGCGCCATCTCCCAACACGACCGTTCGGGACATCCCGACCTCGTCCCACCGTCCGGTCTGACCTTCGACGGCGACCACGGGTGGAATAGGGCCTTTCGCTTTTGGAAACACCATTGGTAGCTCAATCGGAACGAAACGCTCCCACGCCACTGCAAGAGGTATATTGGCAGTTGCCGAAACAACTGCAGACGGTCCTAATGATTTAGGATCAGTGAGATTGTTCGCCACGTCTTCACCCTCTATCAGTTCCCCGAAACATAGTGCGACGTTCGTACTAAATCAATCTTGCTCTCGGATTGTATCTGCGACCTGCTCCAGCAGACGAACAAGCGTTTCGCGGTCCTCTTGGGGAAGGGCATTCAGCATTGCCTCACTTGACTGAACCTGCGCCAAGGCAAGAGAGTCAGCCAAAGTCCTGCCAGCCTTCGTGAGAGTTAAAACCCGAACGCGTTTATCGTCAACACATTGCATTCTTTCAACAAGGCCCTTGGTTTGCAGCCTGCTCACAGCGCTTGTCATGGTTGTTTTTGGCAGGCGCAATGCGCTGCCGATATCTCCCTGAACGGCTGGGCTGCATGCTACGGCGATATTCGCAACGATCGACGTCTCGACAAGGCTCAACCCTTCGTAAGGGCCATCCGGTCGCATCTTGAACTGCGCGATGAGTGTCGTGATCGAATCCGAGAGGCGTTTTGGAAGGTCAGTCATGTCCCTTTCATAGCAAATGCAATCATGCGGATCAGCCTCTATCGGTCCAAAAGCCACGGCTATTTTCAGTTGAGAGACGGCCAAGTGAAGAAGATGCGGCATCGGTCAACGCAACGTGACGACGATCTTCTCAGCGGAGACGCCTGCCTTCTGCGTCTCGAGCGCGGCCTGCAGCGCGTCGAGACCATTGCCGACGATGCGCGCCGCCGGAGCAGGTTTGAGGCTGCCATTTTTGAGTGCCTCGGGCAGATAATCCTCGTAGATCGCCTTCCCCATCTCGTTGTCCCGCAGCGTCAGGCCGAAAATCTGCGTCGCCGTGACGGTTTCCGGTTTATCCTCCGGAATAGGCAGCGTCGACGCGACGGTGCGGTTCCCTTTGAGGCGGCTGACGGCGTCGTAGCACGGGCCTGTCTCGCCAACTGTGAATATGGCTCCGGCGATCTGATGGCCGTCGAAAGCGGCGACAACCGCATCGACGACATCGTTCCGGTGATAGTCGATCACCTCGCGCGCCCCCAAGGCCTTCAACGCATCGGCGTTCTTCGGCGATGCCGTCGTGACGACATCGTAGCCCGCAGCGACCGCGAGTTGGATCGCACAGGAGCCGACGCTGGACGCACCGCCCCATACCAGAACTGTGATGCCGGACTTTTTCGCCCCCATGCGCGGGTGGTCGAGTCCAAGATGGTCGGTCTGGAACAGACCGCAGGCGGCCGTGCCGATACCGAGCGGCAGGACGCAGGCCTGGGTATACGTCATGCTGTTTGGCATCGGCGAAGCCAAGTTCACGTCCAGAATTGTCCGGGTCTGGAAGCCACCTTTCGCCGGGGTATTCGTCCAGCAGCCGACCGCCTGACCCAGCACCCTGTCGCCTACGGCGAACCTTGTGACGCCCGGGCCGATGGCCACGACCTCTCCTGCGACGTCGTTGCCGAGGATCATCGGATATTGCATCCAGTCGCCTACAGGCTGAGCCTGAAGGATCCAGTCGGCGGGATTGATGGCAAGCGCTGCATTGTGTACCGCGATCTCATTCTCGCCGGGTAACGACTCGTCAACCGCCTCGACGCGCAGCGTGGCATCCGGTTTGGGCTGCCAAGCGGCCATCAGATGTGTATCCGTCATGGTTTGTCTCCTTGAAACCGTCTGGTCCTCAGATAGCCCTCGTTTTGCACAACAGGAGCCGTGATCGTATCCCGGTATGATCCTTACCCCGCTCTGCGGAACTGCCTGAAACCGATCGTGCCCGCCGCAATGATCGGCACCGTGGCGAACGCCGTTAAGATGCCCGTGGAGTTCATGGGTGGCGTCAACGGATGTAGATACTTGGAAGGTTCAGTTGGGTCATGCTGATGGGCTTCTTTGCGGGTTTGACGTCTCAAGCCCCGCTGGAATCCATTTTGACAAAGGGGTAAGATATCCTGGTATGGACTGGAGATAGCTGGCGATGGCGCAAGAGGAAGACAACGGCCTTGGCAGATATCTCAAGGATCGCCGCGGCAAGCTGGACCCGGCGGCGTTCGGTTTTCCCCTGACGCGCCGACGCACGCCGGGGCTGCGTCGCGAGGAGGTCGCGCTGCGCGCCAATGTCAGTGCGACCTGGTACACATGGCTTGAACAGGGACGTGGAGGCGCACCGTCCGTTGACGTGCTCGACCGTATCTCGCGGGCGCTCGTCCTGACCCCGGCGGAGCGGGAGCATTTATTCCTGATCGCGCAGGACCGGCCCCCCAAGGCGAAGTATACCGTGCCAGAAGCAATCTCTGACCAGCTCCAGCGCGTTCTCGATTCCCTCGTGTCCAGTCCCGCGGTCATTCGCTCCGCGATCTGGGATGTGGTCGCCTGGAACCGGGCCGCGACGCTGATCCTGAGCGACTATTCCGCGATGGAGCCAGGCGAGCGCAACATCCTGCGTATCTTCTTCACCGATCCCCGAATCCCTAACGGGATGCTGGACTGGGAGCAGGAAGCCCGCTTCATGGTCGCCGCCTTCCGGGCCGATGTCGCGCGTGCCGGCGCATCGCAGGCGACCACGGAACTGGTGGCACAGCTCTCCGCGGCGAGTCCCGCGTTCGCGGCGATGTGGCAAGACAACGAGGTCGCGTCCTACGGCGAAGGGCACAAGAACATCGTCACGGGTGTCCTTGGGCCGATGACTTTGGAATATGCGTCGTTCACCGTCGACGGTCGCCCGGACCTTGGCCTGATGATCTACACGCCGGCATCGCGGGACGTGGCTTCGCGGATCGCGCAACTCGTTGCCGCATCGACGTATTAGTTCCCTTTGGGCAGACTCTGTAAGGGGTTATACCCTGATAAGATCACGTATTGTTCGGACCATCTGCTGGATGGAAAGACGTCTCCAGACATCAATGGAGATACCGATGAACCGTTTCACATACAGACCAAGCGCCTTGGCCGCCATGGCCGCTATCCTGATCTCGGGTCCCGCATCCGACCTTGCGGCGCAGGAGACCGACACGGGCCCCCGTGCCATTCCAGCCCGCATCATCCCCACACCGGAAGGCCTCAGCAAAGCCGGAAGGGCGTTGGTCGCGCAACCGTTCTGGCTGCCGTTCTGGAACGAACATCCAGCATCGGCTGATGTGTGGAAAGCCTATGAGGCGGGGTCCGTGGAGCAGATGGAGCCGGTGCTTGCTGATCTTCGCGAGAGTCTGGGCGTCACCATCGAGCAGGTCGAGATGGGCGGCGTCAACGCTTACATCCTGACGCCAGAGACGATCCCTGCAGCGCATGAATTGCAGTTAATCGTGAACGCGCATGGCGGTGCCTACGTCTTTGGTAGCCGCGCATCCGGAACTTATGAAGCGACGTTGATGGCGGCCTATGGCGGATACCGCGTGCTGGCCTTCGACTACCGCTTGGCGCCTGAAGCTCCCTACCCTGCGGCGCTGGACGACGGTGTCGCCGTCTGGCAAGCCGTGCTGAAGCATTATGAACCCGAACGGGTCGCGTTCACCGGCAACTCAGCCAGCGGCGGGCTGATCGTGGCGATGACGCAGCGGCTCGTAGCCGAAGGCCTGCCGGTTCCTGCAGCCGTGGCCGTGAATACCCCATGGGTGGATCTGGCCGGAAGCGGCGATAGCCTGTCCGTCAATGAGGGCGTGGACAACGTCCTGGTAAGCTATGACGGGTTTCTATCGGACGCAGCGCGCCTCTATGCGGGCGACACCGCGCTGACCGATCCGGGCGTCTCACCGGTCCATGGCGATTTCGCGGGCTTCCCGCCGACGCTGCTCATCAGCGGAACGCGCGACTTGCTGCTGTCGGACACCGTGCGGACTCAACGGGCACTTCGGCAGGCGGGCGTAGAGGCAAACGTGCAGATCTTCGAGGCCTTCTCCCACGGGCAGTATCTCTTCGATCCTGTGGCGCCTGAAACGCTGGAGATCTTTGCGGAGATCACCTGTTTTCTCGACGCGCATCTCGCACCATGAGGTGATCGCGCATACAGTTTCAATCAAGCCCGTCTCCGACTGTGTCAGGCTGTTGCTTGGCGAGGCACTGCCCTCGCCATTGGTTGAATATCTGGACGTGTTACGCGGTGTGCCCGTTCTATCATACGCAATTATAGTGCGACGACCGTGGGCTATCTGCTTAGCAGATCACTGATCTCGGCCGATAGAAAATCGGCAACACGGCGGATACGGGCATTGCTGCGGACATCCTCGCTCATCACCAGCCACACGGGCAACGCACTCAGCGTGATGCAGTCTACCTGCTCAAGTTGGTCGTTGCGCCTGGCGAGGACGAGCTGACCAACGCCGATGCCAGCACCGGCAAGCAGCAGATTCCAATTCATCATGACGTCGTCGGTCCGGATCGCGAACTCTTCGCGCGTCAGAGCGATGCCATAGGCCGAAAAGGCCCTCACCAAAAAATCATTGCGATCGAGGCCAATCAGGTCGTGGTATCGCAGATCGTCCTTCGACGTGATCCGGCCGTGCAGATCAAAGTAGCCACGCGTCGCAAACAGGCCAAGCGGTGTGTCACCAAGCTTGCGGGCGATCAGCGCGTTCTGCGTCGGTTTGGCCATCCGGATGGCGATATCGGCGTCACGCCGCAGAAGATTCTGGTTTGCGTCTGAGGCGACGATCTCGATCTGTATGCTCGGTTCGGCCTGCCGCAGCGCCGCGAGCATCGGCGGCAGTATCAGATTGGCGGCGATCACCGACGCGGTGATCCGCACTGTGCCCTGCAACTGCTGCGACCGACCCTGCGCCTTCAGGTTCAGGGCCTCGGCAGCCGCGCCCATGGCGCGGGCGTCTTCGATGAGGCCGAGTGCCGCCTGTGTCGGGTCCAGTCCTTGCGCCGATCGGGTGAAGAGTATCACCCCGAGTGCCGTCTCCAACTCGCGGATGTGCCGGCTCAGCGTCGGCTGGGTGGAGCCGATGTTCCTGGCCGCGGTCGAAAGCGAGCCGCCCTCGACGACGGCGAGGAACGAACGGAGCAGCGCCCAGTCGAGACTATTCATTTCCGGAATGACCTTATCGTTAATTGGCCGATTACTATTCAAAAATACGGCAGTTACCTTGGTGAGGTCAACCACAAGATCGCGGCCCCGCCCAGCGGTCTACAAACTAGGAGAAACCGACCATGACCAATACCAGCAGCCAGACGCAATTCATCACCACCGAAGGCGGCCGTGTCGCGTTCGAAGATACCGGTGGCAACGGCCCCGCCATTCTCGCCATTCCCGGCATGGGCGATCTTCGTTCGGAATACCGGATGATCCGCCCGGTTCTGCAGCAGGCCGGTTACCGCGTCATCACCATGGATGCCCGCGGTTTCGGAGAAACCTCCGCTACGTGGAGCGATTATTCTGCCCGCGCTGTAGGGCGGGACGCAGTGGCCGTTCTCAAGCACCTCGGTGTCGGACCGGCCACCATCATGGGCAACTCCTTCGCCGCAGGATCAGCCCTCTGGGCCGCACAGGATTCAGCGGAGAACGTCAACGGCGTCGTGCTGTTGGGGCCGATCGTCCGCGATCTCGAAGCCTCCTTCATCCAGAAGCTGTCTCTCAAGATCGGCTTTGCCGGCCCTTGGATGGTCGCGTTCTGGACCATGTACTGGAACACCCTGTTCCCGACCGTCAAGCCCGCCGACCATGCCGCCGTGAAGGCCGCGATCACCCAGAACCTGCGCGAGCCCGGACGCATGGACGCCCTGAAGGCGATGCTCTCCCTCTCCAAGGCCGATACCGCCGCCATTCTCGCCAAGACGACCGTTCCCGCATTGATCGTCATGGGTACCAAGGACCCGGACTTTGGCGATGC
The DNA here is from genome assembly GCF_021735925.1 of Loktanella sp. M215. Lineage (NCBI taxonomy): Bacteria > Pseudomonadati > Pseudomonadota > Alphaproteobacteria > Rhodobacterales > Roseobacteraceae > Loktanella > Loktanella sp. M215. The sequence goes on along the minus strand of NZ_WMEA01000008.1, from coordinate 83,686 downwards.
GGTCGAGGAAGCGCGGACGCTGGCCGGCCTGCTGGGGGCACAGACCATTATTGTCGACGGTGCCGGACACTATCCGCACACCGAAATGCCCGAGATGGTCGCACCAAAGCTCCTGTCCTTTCTGGACGATCTGAAAAGCAACGGCGCCAATGACCGCCTGCGCGCCGTCGCCTGAAGCGACATCGCCTCTGATCCAGACCGCCGCTCAGCGAGAGCGGCGGCGCTAACGAAAACCTTGAAGGATTTAAACCATGCGCTGCAAGAACCTAACCGATATCGATGCAACGCGGATGACCACCCAGATCGTCCTCCCCGGAGTTGTCGCGCCGTCCGGACTGCAGGTCCGCCAGGTCGGCATACCTGTTCCCGGCGCCAATCAGGTGCTCTTGCACATGGAGGCGAGCGGTGTGTCGTTCGCCGAAAAAGCGATGCGGCGCGGGCGCTACCCAATGCAGCCGAAGTTTCCATTCGTGCCGGGCTACGATGTGGTCGGCAAAGTTCTCGAGGTTGGTCCAGGCGGTGATCCGTCGATGATCGGGCGGCGCGTTGCGGCGGCTCTGAAGACCGGCGGCTGGGCGACCCATGTGCTGGTGTCAGCAGACGAGATCGTGCCGGTGCCGGGGGGCGTCGCAGCGGCCGATGCGGAGACAGTGATCGTCAATGGCGTCACCGCCTGGCAGATGCTCTATCGCAAGGCGCAGGCCAAGCCAGGTCAGACGACCCTGGTGCTTGGCGCGTCAAGTGGTGTCGGCACCATCCTCGCGCAGCTCGCCATTGCTGATGGCATGAGGGTGATCGGCACGGCGTCGCCGCGCCATCATGCGGCGCTCAAGGCATTTGGTGTCGAACCGATCGACTACGCCGACCCGGACGTCGCGGCGCGCGTGCGCGCCCTGTCGCCGTGCGGTGTTGATGCGGTGTTTGATCATCTGGGCCCAAGCAGCGTCAGGCAGAGCTTTGGGCTGCTCGACCAGGGTGGCATCCTCGTCGTCTATGGCATTGCGGCGGACCTCGACAAGAAGACGGCGATGTTGCCGCGGTTCCTCGGGCTGCTTGCGACACTCTCGCTCTGGTCAGCGTTGCCTAACGGCAGGCGCGCGATGTTCTACGATTTCTGGCAAGGCATGCTGACCGGCAAGGCGGTAGCGAGGCAGCGCCGCCGCGAGGATATGGCGAAGGTGATGGAGCAGCTCGCGACAGGTGCAATCAAGCCGATGATCGCGGCGACCTTCCCGCTTATCGAGGTGGCGGCGGCGATGGAGAAATCCGAGGCGCGCGGCTTATTCGGAAAGGTGGTTATCGTACCGTGAAGCATGTGACTCGCGAAATTGAAATTGCAACACTGAGAATTCCTAAGGCTGACTTGCGCGCTGTCAATCCGGCGGAATGGGCCGCCGCACTGCATATTACAAGATACTGTCCATAAAACCCAACTTTTCAGAACAAAAGTGCGCAGTTGTCCTTTGTCGTACTTGAGGTCGAGCCGTTGATTCAGCGCGATCACATCCGCTGGGGATGTCAGTCGCCTCCATGACTGGCACTACTGCGCTGAAACCTTCCTTGAACGGCAGCAAACGCGCGCTCGCCACATGTACATTGGCGTGAGGAAAGCTCTACGATCGTACCCAAGCGGGTCTTCGATCGCCTTCTTTGAAACGGCTTCCACGGCGGCGCCGGTTGCGGGAGCTTCATGCCTGCTGAGGCTGCCCCTCAAGTCTTTTCCTCAATCAGCCGAATCAGCTCCTGCACGGCGGCGCGATACCCCGGCGCCCCCAGCCCCGCCATGACGGCGGTAGCGACCCCGGACACCAGCGAATGATGGTACATCTCTTCACGTTTGTGGATGTTCGAGATGTGAAATTCGATCAGCGGACCGGGAAACATCTTGAGCGCATCCATGATCGCCATGGAATAGAAGGTAAAGGCGGCGGGGTTGATGATCATTCCCGCGCCATTGTCAGTCGCCTCGTGAATCCAGCCGATCAGCTCGGATTCCGAATTGCTTTGCCAGAACGCCAGCGGCCAGTCGCCAGCGGCTTCGCGGCAGATCGCCTCGACCTCGGCCAGTGTCGTATGGCCATAGATCTCGGGCTCTCGCTGGCCGAGTCGATTCAGGTTCGGTCCATTCAGGACATAGATCGGTCGCATGACAGTCATCCTGTGTAGCCAAAGAGACGCGGTAGCCAGAGCGATATGCCCGGCACCAATGTGATCAGGGCCAGCGATGCGATCAGCACCAGCAGGAACGGCATCACTTCCTTCACAATGCGACCCAGTGGCTGGCCGGAAATGGTGGTCATCACGAACAGCAGAAGGCCATAGGGCGGCGTGATCAGGCCCAGCATGATGTTCACGACACAGACGATCCCGAAATGCACCATGTCGATCCCAAGCGCATTGGCTGTCGGAATGAACACCGGCACGACCACCAGCAGGATCGTCGTCCCCTCCAGCAGACAGCCGAGGATCAGCAGGATCACGTTGACCATCAGCAGGAACTGCACCGGTGTCATGTCGAACCCGGCCAGGAAGGTGCTGAGGCTGGCGGGGATATTTTCGACCGTGACGACGTAATTGTAGACTAGCGCCCCGGCGATCAGCATCCCGATGGATGCGGTGGTGCGGGCAGAGCCGGACAGCGAGGCCCGTAGCGATGCAAATGAAACGCTGCGGTACAGAAACGCCGACACCAGCAGCGCATAAAGGGCTGCGACGGCTGCCGCCTCCGTCGGGGTGGTGGCTCCGCCGTAGATGCCGCCCAGCAGGACGACCGGCATCATCAGCGCAGGCAAGGCACGGAAGGTGACACCGGGCAATTCGCGCAGGGGCACCGGATCCTCGATCGGGAAATTGCGACGGCGCGCGGTGCCCACGATGATGCCGGCCTGTGCCAACCCCATCAGCAGTCCCGGCACGACACCCGCAAGAAACAGGAACCCGATGGACGCGTCCGAGACCAGTGCATAGACCACGACAGGGATCGAGGGCGGAATAATCGGGCCGATGACGGCGGAACTGGCGGTCAGTGCGGCGGCAAATGCGGGTGGATACTTGCCCCCTTCGGTCATCATCTTCTGCATCATCTTGCCGGTGCCTGCGGCGTCCGCGATGGCGGACCCGGACATGCCCGCAAAGATGACCGACTGCACCACGTTGACCAGCGCCAGCCCGCCTCTGAACCGCCCGACAAAGGCGTTGCAGAATGTCAGCAGGCGCAAGGTCATGGACCCGGAGTTCATCAGCTCCGCGGCAAGAATGAACAGCGGCACGGCCAACAGGATGTAGCTGGTGAACAGCCCGTTCAGGATCTGTTCCGCCGCGATGCCCATGTCCTGCCCTGCCAGCAGTAAATACAGGATCGACGAACAAATCATCGCGTGCCCGATGGGCAGCCCCAGCAGGGCCAGCGCGACGATGGAAATGACACTCAGGGTGAAGGGATCGAACATTATTCCTCCACCTCGTCCATCATCGTGTCGGGCACATGACCCCGGATCGCCTGCACCAGCAGGTAGACATAGCGGATCAGCACGGCCACGACGAAGACCACGAAGATCGAGAACAGGTGGTCATACCGGATGTCGAGGTAAGAAGTCTTGGTCACCTTCATGAAGGTCACAAAGTCCCAGGTTGCGGGCAGCGAATAGCCGTAAAGGAACAGCAGGGCCAGCGACGACAGGATCACCATGATCCGCCGGACGCCAGGCCTGACCGAGGTGTAGAGGATATCGAAGCGGATCTCGTCCTTTTCGGGCACCACGAAGGCCGCACCCCACAAAACCAGCCAGAGCCACATGACGATCGAGAGTTCCGACGCCCAGCCGACGGGCAGGTTCAGCAGGTAGCGGAACACAACCTGACAGATGAACGCGATGAACATCACAGCCAGCATGATCGACGCGATATCGTCGGCGCGCCGGTGCAACCAGCTGCCGACCCTCCTCGAACGTTTCATTTCCGCACTCCCCCCTCAGAAAGGCCATGCCCGCGAAACGCTGCGGGCATGGCACGGCACCTTACAGCGCGTTGATCTTGTCCAGCATACCCTCTGGCCAGTCCTTCGAGATATCCGAGTCCAGATACATCTGCTGCGCATGCGTGCGGAAGGCATCGACGTCGGGGGTCGAGATCTTCAGTCCCTTCTCCTCGAAGAACGCACCCAGCTCGTCCTCACGCGTCAGATGCTGCGCAGTGCTCCAGGCAATCGCCTCGTCGGCGGCTGTATCGAAGGCCGTGCGCTGCTCTTCGGTCATGGCGTCATAAGCGGCCTTCGAGATCACAAGCAGATCGTAGCCGACCAGATGCGACGTGCGCACGATCTGGTTCATCACCTCGTAGAACTTCATGTTCTCGACGTTGGGATAGGGGTTATCCTGCCCGTCGATGGCACCGGTCTGCAGGCCGGTATAGACCTCTGCATAGGCCATCGGCGTCGGGTTTGCCCCCAGCGCCTCGCCAAGGAATTGCCAGGAATCGCCGCCGGGCATCCGCAGCTTGATGCCGCTCATGTCCTCTGGCGTCATGATCTCCTTGTCGATGCGCAGACCGACCTGACGGGTGCCGAAATAGGTCGGCCCAAGGATGTGGATGCCAAGCTGGTCTTCGGCCAGCTTCTTCATCTCGGCGCCGGCGTCGCTCTCGAAGAAGGTCTTCAGGTGGGCGGCGTCGCGGAACAGATAGGCCGACGTCAGGATCGAGAATGCCGGAATCTGGTTGGCGATGTCCTGCGGGGCGACGTTGCCCATCTCAAGATTACCGCGCTGAATCGCGATGATCTCGGTGCCTTGTTTGAAAAGGTTACCGCCGTAGAACATCTCGACCTCGGCGGTGTCGGCGACGGCAGCCTGAAACTGCTGCATCATTTCGGCGCGGATGTCCTGTTCGGAAAACACCGCCGAAAAGCGCAGCTTCGGCTTGTCCTGCGCCCATGCGGGCAATCCTGCTGTCAGCGCTAAGGCGCTTGCCGTCAAAAGACCGAGGGTAGTTCTGCGTGTCGTTTTCATCATTGTCTCCTCCTTGATGATCCGTAATTTCAGATGCGGGGCATTGCGACCGACCGCATCAGCCGCGCTTGCGCCGCGACGCGGTAGGGGGCGTTGGGACCGCCGTAGCCGATGTAGCCGTGCCGGCGCTCGACAATCTCGAAAAAGATGCCGTCGCCGAAGGGGCGGGAATAAAGCTGGACAAAACTGGCGTCGCCGACCCGGTCATAGAGCAGGTTCAGCGCGCGCAATTCTGCGACCTCCGCTGCGCCCAGTCCGAACCGGGCCGCGAGGTCGTCATAGTAGTTCTGGGGGATTTGCAGCGCCTCGAAGCCGTTCGCCGCCAGCGCCTTTGCTGCCGCCCTGATGTCCTGCGTCTGGAACGCGACATGCTGCACGGACGACCCGAAGCTGTCCGCGATAAAGCGCCCGGCGAACGTCCGGTGCGTTTCCGCGCCATTCAGCGTCAGCCGCAACGCGCCGTCCGGTCCCGCGATCGCCTGCGACCGGACCAGTCCATGCGGGTCCACAACGTCCACGACAGGCTGCTTTTCCACGTCGAACAGGGACAAGTAGAACAATGACCACGTGAGCATTTCTTCGTAGTTCATTGTCTGAGCGATGTGATCGATCCGGGTCAGACCCGCCGCGACGGGTGCGGCATCGTCGGCGACGGCGACGAATTCCGTCTGCCACAGGTCGGACAGTGCGCTTTTGCGGTCGATGAAGTGCAGGATACCGCCACCGACCCCGCGGATCGCCGGGATGTCGTGCTCTCCCGGTCCGACAGGCTGCGCAAACGTACTGGCCCCCAGCGCCTTGGCCCTCGCCACGGTCGCATCGGCGTCATCTACCGACAGGCCCACGTCGCAGATGTTCAGACCGTGCGCGATATGGGCCGAGTGAGCAAAGCCTTCGACCTCGGTATTGATCACGATGCGGATGTCGCCCTGCTGCCACAATTCTACTGCTTTTGTGATGTGCCGTCCGACCCTGGCAAAACCGAGGCTGCGCAGCAGCGCGGCGAGTGCGGCTGCCTCGGCCTCGCTCGCAGCAAATTCGACGAAAGCCACGCCGTCGCTGCGGATTCGGTCGGGCATCGGCAGCGAGGTCAGCTTGATACCCGGCTCATGCCGAGCCACCTGATCCATCAGGAACACCAGGGAGCGGTGCCCGTCGACGGCGATCGTGCGGGGGCTGCCACCGCGGAATTGGTCGTTGAAAACCTCAAGGCTCAGCGGCCCGTCATAGCCCGTCGCTGCCACCGCCCGCATGAAGCCCTGCACGTCCAGATCGCCCTCTCCCGGCATGTTGCGGAAGTGGCGCGACCAATACAACAAGTCCATCTCGATCTGCGGCGCATCCGCCAGTTGAACAAAGAATATCTTGTCGCCGGGAATGCTGCGGATCGTATCGGGGTCTATCTTGCGCGCCAGCGTGTGAAAGCTGTCGAGGATCAGCCCGACACTCTTGTGGTCGGCCCGGCGCACAATCTCCCAAGCGTCGCGGTGATCCCTGACGTGGCGCCCCCAAGCCAATGCCTCGAACCCAACGCGCAGACCTCGCGCCGCAGCCCGGTCGCCCAGTTTAGCGAAATCAGCCGCCATGCGGTCGATACCGCCAAGCGCTTCGGGGTGAACGGACGAGCAGACCAGCACCAGATCGGTGCCCAGGTCCTGCATCAGGTCAAACTTGCGTTCCATCCGGTCAAAGGCGCGGCCGCGCAGCGGTTCCGGCAAGCCTTCGAAATCGCGGAAGGGCTGGAACAACGTGATCTCCAGCCCGTGGTCGCGCACCATCGCGCCGACCTCACGCGGGCCGCCGTCGAAGGCGATGAAGTCCTGCTCGAAGATCTCGATTCCATCAAATCCGGCGGCCGAAATAGCCGCAAGCTTCTCGCGCAGATCGCCCGCAAGACAGACTGTGGCGATAGAGGTCTTCATGCCGCGGCCCCGCTGTTAAATTCATCGAAGGTAGCCTGCATCCGCGTGGGATCCGCGGGCAGCCCGGTGAACAACTCGAACGCACGGACCGCCTGAAACAGAGCCATGCCGGAACCCGGCAGAACGGCGCAGCCCAAGGCGCGTGCGCTGGCCAAAAGAGCGGTCTCCAACGGGAAATAGACGATGTCGGCCACCCAGTGCCGTGTTGCGATCAGCGCTTTTGGCAACGGCAGACCCGGCAGCTTGACCATGCCGACCGGGGACGCATTCACGATCCCGTCCACCTGCGAGGCCGCCGTATCCAGATCCGTCACGACCTCCGCACGGTCTTCCCCGAAATGAACACCCAGCGTCTTCGCCAGTCGCGCGGCCGCGCCGGGGTTCGTGTCATGGATCATCAGCCGCTTCACGCCGCTGCCCAGAAGCGCTGCCGATACGGCTCCGCCTGCCCCGCCGGCGCCGATCAGCAGAACGGCATCCCGATTTGCATCCGGCAATCCACGCCGAAAGCTTTCGGCAAATCCCCAGTAGTCGGTGTTGTGACCCAGCCGCCGCCCATCTTCAAAGACGACCGTGTTGACCGCACCCACGTTGCGCGCGTTCTCTGACAGCTCCGACAGATGCGGGATGATGGCCTGCTTGAAGGGGAACGTGACGTTCAGACCGTCAAAGCCTGCGGCCTCGACCTGAATCAGAATCTCTTCCATCCCGGGCGCCGGATCGCAGTCCGCCAGATCGATCAGTCGGTAATCGTAGTCCAGACCCTGTGCCGTGCCTTCCGCCATGTGCATGCGCGGCGTGCGCGAGGCGCCAATGCCATGGCCCAGCAGACCGACAAGCACGCCGCGGTCGCCGCGTCGCAGTCGGCTGTCCACGCTGGGCATCCAAACTCTGGTCAAGATGACGATCCTCCTCCGGTCCGGCCCTCAACCGGATACCGACACATTGTTCGTTACAGTTAATTCTGTCAAGTCAATGTTCGCATCATTACATTTGGCGGATCACTCGCAGTCACACGACGGGACATCTCGATGAAAATTCATTATGCAAACCCTTGATCGGCGAAGGAGACCCGCGGACATGGCGCAGACGACAGACAGCGATGAGACCGGCGATACGCCGCGCCGCAAGTGGAAGCAGGACCCGGACGGCGTACGCAGCGATATCCTGCGGGTCGCACGGGAGGTCTTTGCCCAGAAAGGCTTATCAGGCACCCGCATCGACGAAATCGCTGCCCGAACGTCGACGTCCAAGCGAATGATCTATTATTATTTTGCCGACAAGGAGGGCCTCTATCGCGAGGTCCTGGCCGATGCCTACCGGCAGACGCGGGAGGCCGAGGATGCGCTGAAGCTGGCGGACATGCCGCCCGAGATTGCGCTGCGCAAGCTAGCCGAATTCACATTCGACAACCACCAAAGGTCACAGGACTTCATCCGGCTTGTCATGATCGAGAACGTCCACGAAGCGCGTCACATGCCTGACGCCAGCGACATGTCGGGCGAGAATTCGTCGGCTATCCGGATGCTCGAAGACATATATGCGCAAGGACTGGCGCAAGGCACCTTCCGTAACGGTTTTACGGCAGTCGAGCTTCACTGGCACATTTCGGCGCTGAGTTACTTCAATGTGTCGAACCGGGCGACATTTTCGCACATCTTTGGCGATAGGTTGTTCGACGACGCGGGCCAGGCGACACTGCGCCAGCACGTCGGAGATATGATCTTGCGCCTGGTCATGATCTGACTGGCCACTGAAATAGTCGTCTCACCAAAGTGTCACGCCATCGCATGTAAGTGAATTCGCCAGTCCCCTGTGAACTGAATTTTCAAATTCCTGGTGCACATTCCGGGGTGATCCGATCGGAGATTCCGATTTGTTCCGGTCACCCTTTTTTGGTGTGGATCTGAGGCTGCTGGGCAGTCCTGTGGCGAGCTACGCTTGCTCTTTCGAACAGACCGGGCGGCCCTATGAAGAGACTGACGATGCGGAAGATCAGAGAAGCGCTGCGGCTGCATGCCAGCGGTCGTCGACCAGGAGCCTTCAAGCTGACGATGTCATCGCAAAGGAAATGGCGCAAACTCGACGGCCAAAACCGCCTACCTGAGATCGTCCAAGGGGTTGAGTTCCGCGACGGTCTCCGCCGCCTTCAAACGGCCGCCTGATCAACCGTCACCAACTTTTGCCCATATCTCGTTTCCGCAAGACATGGGGCGCAGGCTTCACCGTTCCCAACCAGATCGTCGTGACGCGCGGTGTCGCATGCCTTTTAGCTAGCGCAATAGCGTAGATCATGCAGTCCATACAGACATTCATCGATGAAAGAGAGCAGTCGAATTCATAGGGGTCCGGTGCTTCAAAATTTTGTCCAAAAAACAGTCAGGAAAGAATTGCTGTCCATTACCAGAATTCTGTCCACAAAACGCATGTTTTGCAAACACCCTAAAGAGGACCGCGCACGGCATAAAGGCCCGGTTGGCGGAAAAGCACCAACTCGCTGTGGCTGCGCCATTAGCCTGTTTCGATCGTACGGCACACAACTCGGTCTCGGAAAAACCAAGCAGGTGCGGCCCGGAACTCAATTCTGAGAGCTTGTCATCCTTATTCGCGAGTGGGCATTCGTCAACACTCAGGCAGCCGCAGCCGATACATCCTGTGAGTTCGTCTCCTAGGCTTTTCAAAGGCTCTATCCGTTCGGTCAAATCGTTGCGCCACGCCGTCGAGACACGTCCCCAATCCTTTGTGGACATCACCTTGTCTTTGGGGATGGTCTCGATCACCGACTGACCAAACCTCACCATCCCTAGACCAACGATCAGACTGAACCGCACGATCAAGGACGCGACCGTCAAACAATATCACTACGACAGCCGCGACCAGCTGCGCACGCACCTTGCGGACTTCATGGCGACTTATAACTTCGCACGGAGGCTTAAAACGCTCAGCGGGCTCATGCCCTACAAATATATTTGCAAAATCTGGACATCAGAACCGGACAGATTCATCATCAATCCAAACTACCAGATGCCGGAACTGAACACCTAAAAGGGAACTGCTTTAGCCATGCGTTCGACACGCAAACGACCGCCGAAAACCGGCGGTCGCATGTTACGATCTTCGGGGGATCAGCCGACGTATTTGCGGATCTCACCTTTTTTCATGCGGCTGCTGTAGGATGTCAGCTCACCCCGAACGACGCGCATGAGAAAATAAAGCGCCGTGATATTCACGACCGCCATGGCAAAGATCGCTGCGTCCGAAAAGTCGATCACCGGACCAAGGCTGGCCGCTGCCCCGATGACGATGAACACGCAGAAGATGATCTTGAACGTTAGCTCTTGTGCCTTCCCTTCACCGAACAGATAGGTCCAGGCCTTCAATCCGTAATAGGACCAGCTGATCATCGTCGAAAAGGCGAACAGGATCACCGCGACGGCCAGAACGTAGGGAAACCACGAAAATGCCGTGGCAAAGGCGGCAGAGGTCAGCGCGACCCCGGTATTGCCGTCGATTGTCGTGATCGCAGTGCCCGCCTCGTTCAACACGAAGCGGCCCGTTTCGGGGTCCGTGATCAACTGGCCGGAAATCGTGATGACCAGCGCCGTCATGGTGCAGATGACCACCGTATCGATGAAGGGTTCCAGCAGCGACACAAAGCCTTCGGTGATCGGCTCTTTCGTCCGCACGGCAGAGTGGGCGATCGCCGCAGATCCGACGCCCGCCTCGTTCGAGAACGCGGCCCGCTTGAAGCCCTGGATCAGCGCGCCGACAAGGCCGCCCGCCACACCCAGACCGCTGAACGCGCCTTCGAATATCTGGCCGAAGGCCCAGCCGATCTTGTCGTATTCCACGATCAGCACGACCAGCGCCGCACCGACATAGAGGATGCCCATGAAGGGCACGATCTTTTCGGTGACGCGGGCAATGGATTTCACACCGCCGACGATCACAGCAAAGACAATGCCGGCAAAGATGACGCCGGTGATCCAGCCCGGAAATTCGCCCGTGATATTGACAATCTGCGCATGCGCCTGATTGGCCTGAAACATGTTCCCGCCGCCCAGAGAGCCAAGGATGCAGAAGATCGAAAACAGGATGGCAAGGAACTTGCCGCCCGGCAGTCCCAATTCTTCAAAGCCTTTCTTCATGTAATACATCGGGCCGCCGGACACGGTGCCGTCTGGATATTCGTTGCGGTATTTCACACCCAGCGTACATTCGGTGAATTTGGACGCCATACCCATCAAACCCGCAAGGATCATCCAGAACGTGGCCCCCGGCCCGCCGATACCCACGGCCACCGCGACGCCCGCGATGTTGCCAAGGCCCACGGTCCCGGACAGCGCTGTCGCCAGCGCCTGAAAGTGGCTGACCTCGCCCGCGTCGTTGGGGTCAGAGTAGTCGCCCTTGACCAGCGCGATGGCGTGGCCAAAAAACTTGAACTGCACGAAGCCGAAATACAGCGTAAAGATCGTGGCCCCGACGACAAGCCACATCACGATCCACGGAAAGATCGTGCCAGGAAACGGCGCGAAGATGAAGTTGACGAACGGCCCGGTCGCTGCTGCAAATGCGGCGTTGACCTTCTCATCAAGCGTCTGCGCCTCTTGTGCTACGGCGGGCGCGGCGGCAAGACTCGCGAACAGGGCAAAGATAAAGAGTCTGATGTTCAGCATGACGCCCCCTCTCAATTCACGACAGTGACGGGCACGGTGGCCTGCATCACGAGGTTTGTTGCGGAACTGCCGAAGATGCGCGCGCCAAAACCAGACTCTGCCTTGCGGCCGATCACGATCATCTCGGCATCTTCGGCCTTGGCCAATGTCTCCAGCGTGTCGGAGACATGGCCATGCCGCACGATACCGCGTGCGCGGATGCCATCGGCGGTCAGCTTGGCAACCGCAGGATCGACGACGCGGCTCTGCGCCAGATCAATCTCTTCCTCGCGGCGCTTGTGCCGTTGGGCGTTTTCTTCGGCGCTTTGAAAGGCGAAGGGTGACCATTCAATCACGTAGGCCACGATGACCTCGCAGTCGCCGATCAGTTTGGCCAGCTTTTCAGCATGCGCCATCGCCCGTTCGCCGGATGCAAGGCCGTCCAGCCCCACCAGCAATTTCGTTATCATAGTGAAGCCCCCGGTGTGAATGTCCCCACCTTCGGGGCTCTGGGACACAGCCTAAACAGGAATGACCTGTTCAACCTACTATTTTCGCGTCCCATTACGGGTCGGGTCACGTTCATCACGATTTTAGGACTGGAATTTTGTCTGGATATCAGCCCCCAGGTTGCTCGTTCCAAGCTGCTCTGCGAAGATACTAAAGGCCCAAGGTGGCCATCCTATCGGTATTGGGAGCGCCCTGCCCTGCCTTTCGCCGCCAGAAATCTTGTTCCAAACTTTAACGGTAATTCTAGGTTTTTGAACGGCCTCAGCTGACTCTCTGATGCGAGCTTTTGGCTATTAGCTCGCATGGCGTCCGGTGGGGTGGTGTTATAGAAAAAAGGGCTATCTGGCAGCTTCAGTGTTTCCCGCATTCCACAACGCACGCTTTCCCGCCATGATATGTGCAGAGCCTGCAAGGATCCGCCCCATGACCGACGGCCCAAAAGGGGCTTGGAACCGCAGCAAGGTGGCGGGCAAGAAGCCCCCGCTGACCTATGCAGACATACCTCGAGAAACGCGACACGGCGAACAATAAGGCCCGCTATTACCGTATGCTGGTCTTGCCCAACCTGTTCGAAGCCTGGACGCTGTATCGGGAGTGGGAACGGATCGGTCAGGGCGGACAGGTCCGCATGGAGTGGTTCGACAGTGAGGATCTCGCCGTGGGGGCGCTCATCTTGCTGGAAGCCACCAAGCGCCGGCGCGGGTATTGGGTGGAGCCGCAGCAGCTGAAGATGTTGAGCTGCTGCCGGTTTCGTGGACACCGGGTTAGGTTTGCATAGCTCGGTCCTCGAACGCCATAGGGCTGAGATAGCCCAGCTTCGAATGCCGTCGCCTCGGATTGTAAAAGCGCTCGATGTAGTCGAACACGTCGGCGCGTGCCGCGTCACGGGTGCGGTAGACCTTGCGGGCTGTCCGTTCGATCTTCAGCGACGAGAAGAAGCTCTCCATTGCTGAGTTGTCCCACACATTGCCTGCACGGCTCACCCGGCAAATGATGCCGTTGTCCAGCAGCAGGCGCTGAAACTGCTCACTGGTATATTGCGATCCTTGGTCTGAGTGATGGAGCAGCGCGTCAGCCTTTCCGCGCCGCCAGACGGCCATCCGCTGCCCGGCAGTGGTTTGCAGGTCATTCCGGTGGAATGACTGGCAAACCATGAGAGGGATCAGCGCATCCATGACCAGTGAAGCATCCCGTTCCGCCTTCATGGACCAGCCGACGGTGAGCCATTGATGCGCCATTGGTTCAAGCACAATGGCGAACCCTGGAGAACAGGTCCAGCACGACCGCCACGTAGAGCCAGCCCTCTGCGGTCCAGATGTAGGTGAAGTCGGCAAGCCACTTCTGGTTCGGCCGGTCTGCTGTGAAGTCGCGGTCAAGGATGTTGTCGGCGATGACCGACCGCTCGCCGTCATCCTTCGGGTTCCCGCGGCGTTTGGGCCGCGCTCTCATTGCATTTAGCCGCATCAAGCGTTCGATCCGGTGCAGTCCACATGCGAGACCTTCTTCCAGAACGTCACGCCAGACCCGGCGGGCGCCATAGGTGCGATCGCTGGCCTTGAAGCTCTTGTCGATCGACTGGACGAGCTTTGCATCCTGAGCCGCGCGTTCGCTTATCGGCCTTCTGAGCCAGGCATGAAAGCCGGATCGGGAGACGCCCAGCACCGCGCACATCCAGCTGACCGGCCAAATGTGCCGATGCTTTGCCACGTAAGCGAACGTCATGTCGCTTCCCGCGCGAAGTAAGCTGCCGCCTTTTTTTAGGATGTCACGCTCCGCCTTGAGCTTGGCGACCTCTTTCTTCAGGGTCGCAATCTCGGCCAATTCTGCGCGTTGCAAGCCATTGCCGGGAAACGCCGCAACAGGCGCTCCCATCAATTCCCGCATCCAGCGACGCAGCACGCTCTCCGCAAGATCCAGGTCCCGGCACGCCTGAGCGACCGCAACGCCTCGCTCGGTCACCAGCCTTACCGCCTCGATCTTGAACTCGCGGCTAAACTTCCGTCTCGTCATATCCACTCTCCAGTTCAATGGTCACGATCTTATCTTCGTGTCCACAAAACCGGCAGCAGCTCATGTTCGGGGCGTGAGCCTACGTGAAGCAGGGGCGATGTTAGTCCCCCTACGCTCTCGGCGATACGGCAGATCTGTCTCGCTGGCATCCGTCAGCGAGAACATAAGATCATTGCCGAACATCCTTATCTTCGTATCTGAAATCTCCATCTCGTTGGTCCGTAGCCAAGAAAGGTGTGGGGCCATTGCAGAAGTCCTGTGGCTCCTTAGCCACAACGCACCCGCAATACGCAATCACCAACCGCAAAGGTTTTCTCGAATCCGCAGGTCTGTGTACCGGTTGTTCACCGGAAGCTCGCAATCAGGGGGGGAGCAGCAATGTCTACATATCTTTGCCAAACCACCCGTTGGAATTGTGTGCACCCGGCGGCGATGACCATCGGTCACCGTTCAGGCGTCTAGCCTGACATATCGCCCGTCGGCCTGCCCTTAGGCTGACACACCTTCCAACTCACCCCGTACGACATCGATCTACCGACGCGCAATTCGTTTGCGCGTCCGATCATGTCTTCACCTTCAAACAGGAGCCGTGTGCAGTGCTGCACGCGGTCAGGAAACGAAAATGAACGCACATCCCGTTAAGACACCGATCTCGTTGCATGACACGGTCGAAGAGCTTGTCGCAAACTTTGGCGCAACAAAAGTCCTGTTCGAAATTGCCGCCAGGCGGTTCCGTAAAATTCACCCGCCGGACAACGCAAGAGCAGCGTTGAGCAGCTTCGATAGCTTGTCGGATCACATGAGAAAAGACATCGGCCTACTGCCAAAATCTGGCGGCAAGCCACATTTCGATCCACTTATGTTGAAGCGGTTCTGAAACGACTTCGGGGCGCTGTTCGCGCCGCGCCCCGGAGTATCCATCTCAATGCGCACCACACTGCATCAATCTCTCTTTGGGCTGGCTCGTTTCAGGTGACACGGAAAACTGGCCCTGTTGCGACACGAAGAACTCGCCTTCTCGACAAGTTGAGGCGGAAGCCTGGAGGACTGATCGGATACCCTGCCCCAAGGTGGCGCACCTTCTTCGCATGGTGAAAGCATCGGGAATAGGGCCATCTGAACGATGGAAGGCAGATTGCAGACTGGCTCCGTGCCAGTCCGCAACCTTGGTGAAGGACCTTAAGACGTGTGACGCCAGATCCGTCGTAGCGCCGTGCTCTCAGGTCAGAAGCGAATGGGCCTGCGTCAGGTCCTCGGCAAGATGCACGACCTCGCAAGGGGCACCGACCCGCAGATGTCCCGCAGAGCCGGCTTGACGCAACACGCTGGCGGGTGCGGCGGTCGCCATCGCGATGGCCCGTTCGAGCGTTATTCCCACATGGTTCACCATGACACCGATCGCCTGCGGCAGCGACAGGTCCGCCCCCGCAAGCGTGCCGTCGGCCAGCGTTAACCGACCGTCGTGACGGTGGATCTCGCGCCCATTCAGGGTAAAGCGGTCAAGGTCGGTCCCCGCGGGCGCCATTGCGTCGCTGACCAAGAAGACGGTCCCCGCGGCCTTGGCCTGCAGCGCCGCGCGGATCGCTGCGGGATGCACGTGCACGCCGTCCGCGATGAGGCCCGTGGCCCCCGTCCCGTCCAGCGTGGCTCCCACCAATCCAGGCTCGCGGTGGCCCAGACCGCTCATGGCGTTGAACAGGTGGGTCGTGCAGCCTGCGCCCGCGGCAAAGGCCGCCTGGCAGGTGTCATATCCCGCGTTCGAGTGCCCCAGCGACACGATCACCCCCGCGGCGGTCAGTTGCGCGATCTGTGCCGTCGTCACGGTTTCCGCGGCAACCGTCAGCATCAGGTTCGGCAGTTGCGCCGCCGCCGCGCAGAGCATCGCCATGTCATCGTTGTCGAGCGGCCGGATCAGCGCCGGATCATGCGCACCCTTGCGGGCCAGCGACAGATGCGGCCCTTCCAGATGCAACCCGATGATCCCCGGCACCGTGTCCGCGGCCGCAACTGCCGCCGCGATGGCGGCCTGCGAGACTTCGCGCCGATCGGTGATCAGCGTCGGTAGCATGGCCGTTGTGCCCATCCCCCGATGGGCGGCGGCCATGGTGCGCAGCGTCTCAACGCTGGCGACGTCGTTGAACATCACACCGCCGCCGCCGTTCACCTGCAGGTCGATGAATCCAGGACACAACGTACCGCCGGGCAAGGTCACGACCGCCGCACCCTCGGGCACTGCTTTCCCAATCCCCACGCAGACGCCATCCTCCAGCAACAGCACCGCGTCGGGGTGCAGCTGCGTGCCGTCGTGGACGTCGCAACCGGTGTATGCGGTCAGCGTCATGTGGTTTCCGTCACCTTGCGCAAATGGCGCGGGGTGTCCGGGTCGATTCCCCGCCCCACGGCCACCCGTTCGACCATGGCATAGAACGTCGCGATCAACGCGACGCCGTCCGTCAGCGGATGCCCGGTGCGCACCACGGGCAGGGGCTTCGCATGGCGCACCTTGTCAGTCGTGGCAAAGACGGCCGCGCCCTTCTGTGCGATGGCGTCCGCCGCCTCGGCCAGCGACGTCTCTGCCGCGTCGGCGGCACACAGGGCCAGCACCGGGAATCCCGGATCGATCAGGGACACCGGACCATGCAGCACCTCGGCCGAGGAATAGGCCTCGGCATGCATCAGGCAGGTCTCCTTGAACTTCAGCGCCGCCTCGCCTGCGATGGCATAGGCCGGACCCCGCCCGAGACAATAAAGCGACGCCCGTGTCTCCAGCGCGGTGCGCACCTCTGGCCAGTCAAGCGCCGTGGCCTGGGACAGTGCCTTTGGCAGGTCGTGCAGGGCGGCCAGCAATGCCGTGTCCTGCGACCATTCCGCCAGCAGCCACAGGGAAACCACGCAAGAGTTCACGAAGGTCTTTGTGGCAGCGACGCTGTGTTCCGCGCCCGCGTGCAGATGCAGGGTCCGGTCGCAAGCGGCGGCGAGGGGCGAGTCCGCCTCGTTCGTCAGCGCAAAGGTCAGCGCCCCGCCACGGGCGGCCATGCCCGCCGTGGCGACGATGTCGGGGCTTTGCCCGGACTGGGACACCGCCACGCAGGCCCCCCGGTCAAGCCGCATCTGACGGCCAAAGATGGACGAAACGGACGGGCCAAGGGAGGCGACCGGAACGCCCATCAGGATCTCTGTCGCGTACTTGAAATAGGTCGCGGCGTGGTCAGAAGACCCCCGCGCCGCCGTGGTCAGAAAGGCCGGATCGCGGTCGCGCAGCGCGGCCCCGGCCCCGGCCATCGTATTGCCACCGGCGGCCAGTAGCTGTGCCACCGCCTGCGGGATGTCCCTGATTTCGTCATGCATCCTGCTGTGGTGCGCCATGTCGGCCCCCTAATCCCGTGTCAGTCGCAATTCCGCGACAAAGTTGTAGGCATCGCCCCGGTAGACCGACCGCGTGAACTCTGCCACGCTGCCGTCGTCCAGATAGGATATCCGCTCGATCCGCAGCCCGGCCTCGCCCGCGGAGACCTGCAGCAGCGCCGCATCGTCGGGACCGAGGTTCACGGCGGAAATCTTCTGCAGCGCCCGCACGGGGGGGTGACCGCCCTCTGCCAGTACTGCGTAAAGCGACGTCGTCACCCGGGCCGGATCGGGGAGCAGCACCAATGGCAGGGCGGCCCGCTCGATCGCCAGCGGTCGCGTGTCCGCCAACCGCAGGCGCGCCAGACGGGCGACGCGATCCTCCTGCCGCAGGCCAAGGGCGATGACCTCGTCCGGGGAGGGGTCGTGGATGCCGCGCCCCAGCCAGCGGGTCGTCGTCGTCAGCCCCCGCCGGGCCATGTCCTCAGTGAACGAGGTCAGGCGCGACATGGATTGCTCCAGCCGCGCTGGCACGTCAGCGACGAAAGAGCCCGAGCCCTGCTTTTGCACGATTAGCCCGTCGCGGACCAGCATCTGCACGGCGCGGCGCACGGTCACGCGCGACAGGGCCGTTAACTGCGCGATTTCGCGCTCTGGCGGCAGGGTGCTGCCCGGGGGCAGCAGGCCCTGTGTCACGGCCTGTGTCAGACGCTGGAACAACTGCTCATAAAGCGGGCCGTTGCGGGCCGACTGCCACTGATCCGGGGCAAGAAAGGCCGCGATGGTCATGCGGCACCCCGTGCAAGCAAGAATGCGCCATCCAGCGCCGTGCCTTTGGGCGCAACGAAGTGCCGCCCGTCCCGCGCCAGATGATCGCGATAGCGCGGCCCCAGCCCGCCGATCAGGCACAGCGGCAGGCTGTCGTCGTGCCCCAGCGCCACAAGGGCCCGCTCCAGCCAGTCCGCTCCCTGCCCCACGATCGCCCGCGCCGCCGGGTCCTCGGCATCCAGCACGACGGGGGCCAGCGCGCCATAGTCCACGGGCCGCGCCGTCGCGGCAAAGCGCACGATGGCATTTGGGTCATCGCCGAACCGACGCAGCAGTTGCCGCGCCATTGCCCCCACAGGCGCCAGACCATCCACAGCCTCCAGCGTCGCGGCCAAACCGGCGCGCCCGATCCAGGCGGCAGAGCCGTTGTCGGATACCTGCAGTCCCCAGCCACCCACGGAACGGACGATGCCCCCCCGCTTCAGCCCGACAAAACTGCCCGTGCCAAGCGCCAGCACCGCGCCGTCCTGCGGACCCAGCGCACCGGCCACCGTCGTCGGCATGTCACCGGTCACGGTGCATCGCCGCATCGGCATCCGCGCCGCGACGGCAGCGCAGACAGCGTCGGAAATCGCGCCTGCCAGCCCCAGATGTCCGACCGCCCCCACGGCGGCACCGGGCACCGCAGCCTCGATCTGCGTCAGGGCCGTCAGGATATTGGCGCAGGCCCCGTCGAAGTCCGAGGTCACGTTCGACGGCCCGCCGTTGGCCCGCGCCAGAACGCGGCCAGCCGCATCCCACAGGGCGACCCGGCAGCCGGTGCCGCCGCCATCCACGCCAATATAAAGGGTTTCAGTCTGCGTCATACGATACCTCTATAATACCTTTCAGCCCGGAAAAATCCCAAATCCACGCGCATCCGCTGATTTTTGTGGCGATACGGGGGATGCCAACAAAGAATCTAGACAAGAGGTATCTGAAAGGTATTACTTGCCCGAAAGGAGAGAGTCAGATGGCCCTGCCTAAGACCGAAGCCCGCATGAGCACCGAGACGCCCATCGACCGTCTGGACGGCCCCGCGGCGCTGACCCGGATGATCGACATCCAGATCGCGAGTCTTGCCACGCTGCGCGACGTCTTGCCCGCCCTTGAAGCCGCCGCTGATCTGGTTGCAGACACGCTGCGCGGCACCGGGCGGTTGGTCTACGCGGCCGCCGGGTCGTCGGGCTTGATGGCGCTGGCGGATGGCAGCGAATTGCCCGGCACCTTCGGCATCGACCCCGAACGCATCGTCATTCGCATGGCGGGTGAGATCCCGACTGGAGCCTACATGCCAGGCAACACCGAAGACCTGACCGACGACGCGATGACCCTGCACCCCGGCGATCTGCTGATCGCGATCTCTGCCAGTGGCAGCACTCGCTGGGCCGTGGATGCCGCCACGCGCGCCCGGGCCGCGGGGGTGCCGGTCATCGGCATCGCGAACAATCCGGATACACCGCTGCTGCACGCCGCCGACGTCGCGATCTGCCTGTCCACCCCGCCAGAGGCGCTGGCCGGATCGACCCGCATGGGCGCCGGGACCGCGCAAAAGGCGGCGCTGAACATGATCTCGACCCTTGCGGGCGTGCGGCTGGGGCATGTCCATGACGGCGACATGGTCAACCTGCGCGCCGACAATGCCAAACTGCGGGGCCGTGCGGCACGGATCGTGGCCGACGTGGCCCGCGTCAGCGAGGCGGTCGCAACCCAATCCCTGAATGCTGCCCGTTATGACACGAAAACCGCTTGTCTTATTGCAGCGGGCGCGGACCCTGCCACGGCCACGGCCCTTCTGACCCATCATCACGGCCACCTGCGCCCGGCGCTCGCGGCGCTGCAAGACCAAGACCCCCGCTAGAACGGGCTGCTCACCTTCAACACCTGGGAGACGACAATGACCTACCGCACCTTTACCGCCACACTGCTGGCCTCGACCCTGCTGGCGGGGTCGGCCTTTGCGCAGGACGTCACGCTGACCATCGAAAGCTGGCGCAACGACGACCTGTCGATCTGGCAGGACCAGATCATCCCCGCCTTCGAGGCATCCCATCCCGGCATCAAGCTGAACTTCGCCCCCTCGGCCCCGGCTGAATACAACGCCGTGCTGAACTCCAAGCTGGACGCAGGGTCCGCCGGTGACCTGATCACCTGCCGCCCCTTCGACGCGTCGCTGGCCCTCTATGACGGCGGCAAGCTTGAGGACCTCTCCGACCTGCCCGGCATGGCGAACTTTTCCGATGTGGCAAAATCCGGCTGGTCCACCGACGACGGCAGCGCCACCTTCTGCGTGCCGATGGCCTCGGTGATCCACGGTTTCATCTACAACAAGGACGCCTTTGCCGAACTGGGACTGGACGTTCCGAAAACCGTCGACGACTTCTTTGCCGTCCTCGACAAGATCAAGGAAGACGGCACCTACATCCCGATGGCGATGGGCACCAACGACCAGTGGGAAGCCGCCACGATGGGCTATCAGAACATCGGCCCGAACTATTGGAAGGGCGAGGAAGGCCGCACGGCCCTGATCAAGGGCGAGCAGAAGCTGACCGACGCAGACTGGGTTGCGCCATTCGAGCAGCTGGCCCGCTGGAAGGACTACCTTGGCGACGGGTTCGAGGCACAGACCTACCCCGACAGCCAGAACCTCTTCACCCTCGGCCGCGCCGCGATCTATCCCGCCGGGTCGTGGGAAATCTCGGGCTTCAACGGCCTCGCGGATTTCGAAATGGGGGCCTTCCCGCCACCCGTGCCAGCAGCGGGCGACGACTGCTACATCTCGGATCACGTCGACATCGCGATCGGCATGAACAAGGCGACCGAACACCCCGAAGAATCCAAGGCTTTCCTGGATTGGGTCGCAAGCCCCGAGTTCGCATCGCTCTACGCCAACGCCCTGCCGGGATTCTTCCCGCTGTCCAGTGAACCGGTCAAATTGGAGGACCCGCTGGCGCAGGAATTCGTCAGCTGGCGCGACACCTGCAAATCGACAATCCGGTCCACATACCAGATCCTGTCGCGCGGCACCCCAAACCTGGAAAACGAGACGTGGAACGCGTCTGCGCAGGTCATCAAGGGTGAAGAGACGCCGCAGGATGCCGGAAAGCGCCTGCAGGACGGCCTCAACACGTGGTACAAGCCCGCAGAGTAAGCGAACCGGCCCCGGCAACCGTGCCGGGGCCATCCATCCGAAGGGCCGCCATGACCGACAGACCCCGCAGACCCTGGCACATTGCCGTCTTTCTGGCCCCCGCGGTGCTGGTCTATACGGCCATCATGATCATTCCCCTGTTCGACACCTTGCGGCTGGCCCTGTTCAACAAGGGCGATGGCGGGGCGGTCTTCGTCGGGCTGGCCAACTTCAAGACGCTGTTCGGCGACCCCAACTGGTCGAGGCAGTTCTGGAACGCGCTGGTCAACAACTGCTGGTTTTTCGTCATTCACATGGCGGTGCAGAACCCCATCGGCATCGCCCTCGCCGCGATCCTGTCGAACCCGCGCCTGCGGTTTTCGGGCATCTACCGCACCGCGATCTTCGTCCCCACGATCCTGTCCTTCGTCATCGTCGGCTTCGCGTGGAAACTGATCCTCTCGCCGATCTGGGGCATCGCACCGGGCATGCTGGATGCGGTTGGCCTGAAATCCCTTTTCTCGCCCTGGCTGGGCAAGGAAAGTTCGGCGCTCACCACGCTCGCCCTGATCTCTGTCTGGCAGTTCGTCGGCATCCCGATGATGCTG
Source organism: Loktanella sp. M215 (assembly GCF_021735925.1). NCBI lineage: Bacteria > Pseudomonadati > Pseudomonadota > Alphaproteobacteria > Rhodobacterales > Roseobacteraceae > Loktanella > Loktanella sp. M215. The sequence goes on along the minus strand of NZ_WMEA01000008.1, from coordinate 61,696 downwards.
ATCTACGCCGCCTTGCTGTCGATCCCGGACGAGGTGCTGGAAGCCGCGGAATGCGACGGCATCACCGGCTGGGGCGCCTTCTGGAAGATCAAGCTGCCGTTGATCCTGCCCTCGATCGGCATCATCTCGATCCTGACCTTCGTGGCGAACTTTAACGCCTTCGACCTGATCTATGCGGCGCAGGGCGCGCTGGCGGGGCCGAACTTCGCCTCCGACATCCTCGGCACGTTCCTCTATCGCACATTCTTTGGCTTTCAGCTGCAATTGGGCGATCCCTACATGGGGTCGGCCATTGCCAGTGCGATGTTCGGGGTCATCCTGATCGGCGTGTGCCTGTATCTTTTCGGCATCCAGACGCGCATCCGCCGTTACCAGTTCTGAGGGTCAGATGAGCACCGCGCGGACCAACCCCCTGAACACCGTGGCCGCCCACGTGGCGCTGATCGCCTACATGTTGATTGCGCTGTTCCCGGTCTTCGTGATCGTCATCAACAGCTTCAAGGCGCGCAAGGCGATCTTTCGCGAACCCTTGGCGCTGCCAAACGCCGACAGCTTCTCGCTGATCGGCTACCAGACGGTGCTGAAGCAGGGCGATTTCTTCGGCTATTTCCAGAACTCGATGATCGTCACTGTCGTGTCGCTGTTCTTCATCCTGCTGTTCGGCGCGATGGCGGCCTTCGCGCTGGCCGAGTATCGCTTCAAGGGCAATACGCTGATGGGCCTCTACCTTGCACTCGGCATCATGATCCCGATCCGCATCGGCACCGTGGCGATCCTGCAGATGATGGTGGCGAGCGGGCTGGTGAACACCCTCTGGGCGTTGATCCTCGTCTACACGGCGCAGGGTCTGCCGCTGGCGGTCTTCATCCTGTCAGAGTTCATGCGGCAGGTGTCCGACGATCTGAAAAATGCTGGCCGGATCGACGGACTATCGGAATACGCGATCTTCTTCCGCCTTGTGCTGCCGCTGGTCCGCCCTGCGATGGCGACGGTCGCGGTGTTCAACATGATCCCGATCTGGAACGACCTGTGGTTCCCGCTGATCCTGGCGCCGTCGGAAGACGTCAAGACGCTGACCTTGGGCTCTCAGGTCTTCATCGGCCAGTTTGTAACGGACTGGAATGCCGTCCTCTCGGCGCTGTCGCTGGCGATCCTGCCGGTCATGGTCCTTTACGTCATCTTTTCGCGGCAGCTGATCCGCGGCATCACATCAGGAGCCGTCAAATGAAGATCCTTATCGCCGGCCTTGGCAACATGGGGCGCAGCCATGCACTGGCCCACCACGATCATCCAGACGCGCAGATCGTCGGACTGGTGAACCGTTCACCCGTCGACCTGCCGGTCGATTTGCAAGGCTATCCGCTGTTTACCGACTACGCCGAGGCGCTGGCGCAGACGCAGCCCGACCTTGTCGTCGTCGCGACCTATTCCGATAGTCACGCCGACTACGCCATAGCGGCGATGGAGGCAGGCGCCCACGTCTTTGTCGAAAAGCCCCTTGCCACCAGCGTCGCCGACGCCCGCCGTGTCGTGGCCGCGGCGGAACGCCTGAACCGCAAGCTGGGCGTCGGCTACATCCTGCGCCACCACCCCAGCTGGCAGCGCCTGATCGCAGAGGCCCGTGGGCTTGGCGGGCCTTATGTCTTTCGCCTCAATCTGAATCAGCAATCGACCGGTCCGACCTGGGACACCCACAAGGCGCTGATGCAGACGACATCGCCCATCGTCGATTGCGGCGTGCATTACGTCGACGTCATGTGCCAGATCACCGACGCCCAGCCCGTCCGCGTCAACGGCATGGGTCTGCGCCTGTCCGACGAGCTGCCCGAGGGCATGTACAATTACGGCCAGTTTCAGGTCGTGTTCGACGATGGTTCGGTCGGCTGGTACGAGGCCGGCTGGGGCCCGATGATGTCCGAGACCGCGAGTTTCGTGAAGGATATCGTCTCGCCGAACGGCGCCGTGTCGATCACCGAGGGCAATACCGGCCGGTCCGACGACGTGGATGGCCACACGAAGGTTGGCGCGATCAAGGTCCACCGCCTGACCGGCGACACATTGATCGACATGCCCGACGAGCCGGGGCATCAGGCGCTGTGCGACGCCGAACAGGCGTGGTTGTTGGACGCCATAGCGAACGACGTCGACCTGTCGCGCCACATGGCCGACGCGGTGCAGTCGCTGGCGATCTGCCTCGCCGCTGATCATTCCATCCGGACGGGCTATCCCGTCGCGCTCAAGGATACCCCATGACCGACACCAGCCTGAAACTCGACGGCGTCAGCAAGGCGTTCGGCACCGTCAAGGTGCTGCACGGCATCGACCTGACCGTGGAAAAGGGCGAATTCGTCGTCTTCGTCGGTCCCTCGGGCTGCGGAAAATCAACGTTGTTGCGCGTCATCGCGGGCCTGGAAGATGCCACATCGGGCACCGTCGAAATTGGCGGCCAGCGCGTCAACTCAGTGCCGCCCGCAAAGCGTGGTATCGCAATGGTGTTCCAGAGTTACGCCCTTTACCCGCACCTGAACGTCTCGGACAACATGACACTTGGCCTGAAGCAGGAAGGCGCGCCCAAGGACGTCATCGCCGCGCGACTGGCCGAGGCGGTACGGATCCTGAACCTCGCTCCCTACCTGACCCGCCGGCCGGCAGAACTGTCCGGCGGCCAGCGCCAGCGCGTCGCCATCGGGCGCGCGATCGTACGCCAACCAAAGCTGTTCCTGTTCGACGAACCCTTGTCGAACCTCGATGCCGCCCTGCGCATGAACACAAGGATCGAGATCGCGCAGCTGCACCGTACCCTTGGCGCCACCATGATCTACGTGACACACGACCAGACCGAAGCGATGACCTTGGCCGACCGCATCGTCGTGCTGCGCGACGGCCGCGTCGAACAGATCGGCACACCGATGGAGCTTTATAACAACCCTGCCAATCGCTTCGTCGCCGGATTTCTCGGCGCACCTGCGATGAACTTTCTGACCCCGCCGGACGATGCCCCTGCGGGCGCGGAACTCGGCATTCGGCCAGAGGATCTGCGGCTCGACCCCGACAGTGCGCTGCAAGGGACGGTCACCCATGTGGAAAGGCTGGGGGGCGACACGAATATCGTGGTGCAGACCCGACCCGATGAAGTTGCCACAATCCGCATGTTCGGCCAGCATCCGGCCCGCGTCGGCGATACCGTGGGGCTCGGGTTCGATACCGCCAAGAGTTACCTTTTCGCCGCCGACGGCAGCCGTCTGCGGTGAAGTTTCGTCAGCCCTGACGATCCCAGCCCTCGTCGGTGTCAGCCTCGCAGGCTCGGACGCATCACCAACCAGAAGCACCGACAGTTTGCTGACCACAACTCACGCCTGCGCGAGCGTCTCGGAAGCCCGTGCCGCCATCGGGCGTTAACTGGGCATTTACTACAGCCGGCGACCTCACTCATCGCTCAACAGCAAAACGCCCGATCAGGCCTTCTTCAATCAGTCGTTGCCGGGCGCGCTGGCAGAGGCTGCCTTGAACCACAAGGACTGGCCACGCGTAGCCCGTCAGGTCCTCCTGCCGGCCTGATCGCCCACGCGGCAAAGTCCCCCTGCCCGCGATGGCGATGATCCGCCCGCCCTGACAGCCTTTGCAAAGGGGCGGTTCTGGCCACCGCCCTGCGCATCGGCGGTGTCATAACGGATCCGGCACTGGTCTGTCTTGGGTCTGATGTCCCGCCATTTTTCATTGAGCGCGCCGTGCAAATCACGGGGTTTCAAGCGCGGGGCGCGGCTTTTCCGCGACCAATCGCGGTGTCAATCCCCGATGCCGGCGGCCGCCATGATCTTGCGGGCGGCGCGTTCGTGGGGTTTGTCGATCATCTGCCCGTCGATCCGCACGACACCCGCACCGGGGTCGGCGGCGAAGGCGTCCAGCACCTTCTGCGCCCAGTCCAGCTCTACCTGTGTCGGGGTAAAGGCGGTATTGACGACAGCGACATGCTTGGGATGGATCACCGCCTTGGCGCCAAATCCGTCGCGGCGCGCCGCAGCGGCCTCGCCCTCGATCACACTTAGATCATCCAGTACGGCGCAGATGGTATCCACGGCGACCACGCCCGCCGCTGCCGCCCCTGCCAGACACAGGTTCCGCGCCAGACGAAACGGCTCGTGATAGCCCTGCCGTGCCCCGTTTTCGCGCGCGCCAAGCGAGGCGGCAAGGTCTTCGGCACCCCACATCATCCCCCACAGACGCGCGTCCACGCCCGCATACTGCCCGGTGGTGAACAGCGAGGCAGCGGTTTCGGTGACGATCGCGAGGATCTTTGTCGACGGCAGGTCATGCGCCGCTTCGAACGCGGCAAGGTAATGCGCCACCCTGCGCAGGTCAGCGGGGCTTTCGCACTTGGGCAGCACGATCCCGTCCGGGCGGTGCGGCATCACGGCGGCCAGATCGGCCAGCGTCAGCCCCGTATCCAGCGCATTGACCCGCACGAAAAGCGCGGGCCCTTCGCGCGGCGCATCCAGCATTTCGGCCACGGTGCCCCGCGCGGCATCCTTGGCGCTGGCCGCCACTGAATCCTCCAGATCGAGGATCAGCGCATCGGCCTCGCCGGTGCGGGCCTTGGCGAATTTATGGGGGCTGTCGCCGGGCACGAACAGAAAACTGCGCATCAGTTCGCCCCCCCGCGTGTTTTCATCAGTGCTGCACGCTCGCATCTGGCGACCAATGTGCCGTCCTGTTTGAAGCACAGATGCTCGAACGTGACGATGCCCTGCGTCGAGCGGGACTTGCTGGGTCGCACCGCCAAGACGTTCGTCTCTGCCCGTAGCGTATCGCCATGAAACACGGGTGCGGGAAAGGTGACGTCCGAAAAGCCCAGGTTGCCGATCGTCGTGCCAAGGGTCGTGTCCTGCACGCTGAGGCCCACCATGATCGCCAGCGTGAACATGGAGTTGAACAGGCGCTGCCCCCATTCGGTCCCTTCCGCGAAATGCGCGTCGATATGCAGCGGCTGCGGGTTCATCGACATCAGGCTGAACATGGTGTTGTCCGCTTCGGTTACCGTGCGGGTCAACTCGTGTCGAAAGGTCTGCCCGACATGAAAGTCTTCGAAATAAAGTCCGGCCATGACAGGGTCCTTCAGCAGATTGCGCCTGACCACGGCAATATCCCATCGCACCCGTCATGGCGAGACGCAGGCGACCGACCGCAGTGAAACTCTCGCGTTAGACGGTCCGGTGTCCACCGCCAAGTTGCGGATGCGGTTCACCCGTTGTTATCGTTATCGATCTACGACGGCGTTGGCCCACCCGTTGCAACAGGTAGAATCATGCTGTCGGACGTACAGATCGATTTGATACGCAGGTCTGCCGAACGGCTGGCGGCGTCGAACGTGGCGGCGACCGACGCGTTCTACGTCAAACTTTTCCAGACCGCGCCCGCCGTGCGCCCCCTGTTTTCAGAGGACATGTTCGAACAATGCGAAAAACTTTGGCAATCCATCGTGATGATCGTCGAAAGCGCCGACAACCTCGACCAGATCCGGCTGGCGCTGATGGCCTTGGGCAAGCGCCATGTCGATTACGGGGCAGAGCCCGGCCACTATGCCATCGTGACGGACGTGCTGATCGAAACCATGTCTACCTTGATGCGGGACGAATGGTCTGCCGACTACCGGGCCGCATGGACCGCGGCCCTCGGGGCGGTCTGCGAAACCATGCTAGAAGGTGCCGGCCATCGTGCCCATTGACGCCGCAGCACCCCAGCCGCCCCTGTGCTGTCCGCCGGCATCCCCGCTGTCACTTTTGGTCATGAACGCCACCGAACTGCATGTGCTGTGCCACAGCTTCGCGATGCAGGTCATGGCCCCCATCTGATGGCCAGCGATGCGACCCCGACAGGGCATCAGGCCCGCCAGTTGTTGGGAAAGATCATCGGCGTCTGGTCCGATCTGCGCAACGCCGATGTCACGCTGCTGAAAGACGCGGACCCGGCGCTGATCCGGATGATGAACGGTGCCTTTACCCGCGACGCGATCCGGACCTTCACCTGTTTCGAAGACATGGCGCGCCACGTCATCACCCGGTTCGCAAAGGGCGGCGATCCCGATCCCGTCGGTCTGGCAGAATTGGCACGATTCGTGACGACCGAACTGTCGACCACCATCGGCTGTGTCGTCTCTGCCGCGCGGCTTGTGGCGGACCTTGGCGGGCGCGACATGGAACGACTGGCCCTGACCGACGAACTGACGGCATTGCCGAACCGCCGCGCGTTTCACGAGGTGATGAACCGGGCAAACAAGGGCGGCTGGCCGGACGATCACGTCACGGTCATGCAGATCGACCTCGACAGGTTCAAGCAGATCAACGACGGGCTGGGCCACGCGGCCGGTGACGCCGCCCTGCGGCATGCCGCGAAGGCGATGGCTTTTCATATCCGCCGCGAGGATTTCATCGCACGGCTGGGCGGGGACGAGTTCACGCTGCTGTTCTTCGAACGGATGCCGGAAACGGCCATGGCCGAGCGGGCCGCCCACATCATCACCGATATCGCGAAACCATTCTTCTTCAACGACCGGACCTGCACTGTCGGCGCCAGCATCGGCATCGCCTATGGCAACCGGTCGGACGGCATCCCGCTGGACCGGCACTTGGCGAACGCGGATCTGGCCCTTTACACTGCGAAAAACGGTGGGCGCAGCACCTACCGTTTCTTCACGCCCAGCTTGCGCACCCGCGTCGAGGAATGCGAAGCCTTGCAGGGTCAGATCCGGCAGGGTCTGCAGAACAACGAGTTCGAGCCCTTTTTCCAACCCCAGATCGAAGGGCGCTCAGGTCATCTGGTCGGGATCGAGGTGCTGGCGCGGTGGCATCACCCCACCCGCGGCCTGCTGACGCCGTTTCATTTTTTGGATGCGGCCAAGGACGCAGATCTGCTGGAAAGCCTCGATTCACATCTTGTCGACCACGCATTTTCCACGATGCGGGGCTGGCTGGATACGGGTCTGACGATCCCGCAACTGTCCCTCAACCTGACGGCGGACCGGTTGCGTCACGTCAATCTGGTGGAAAGGCTGGTGGGTGCCGCAGATCGCTTTGGCCTGCCGATGACGCTGATCGCGGTCGGAATTCTGGAAAGCGCGATGATCGACAGCACGGCGCCCCAGATGCTGCAGAACATTCACGATCTGTCCGACGCGGGCTTCCGGATCGAACTGGATGATTTCGGGACGGCGCATGCCTCGATCGCGAACCTGCGCAATTTCAAGGTCGACCGCATCAAGATCGACCAGAGTTTCGTGAAGGACATTCACCCGTATTCGGAACTCGCCAAGATCACCGCTGCAATGATCGGCTTGGCACATGCCCTGCGAATGGATGCGCTGGCCGAAGGCGTCGAAACGCCGGAGGAGCGTCTTGTCCTCAATGCCCTGGGCTGCGATCACATTCAGGGCTTCGGCGTGTCCCGCCCCATGCCCGGCTGCGACGTGCCGCGGTGGATCCGCATGACGCAGAAACGGAAAACCCTGCCCCCGAGGCGCCTGTTCCGCGCCGCCGATGCCCTGACAGGTTGACCGCCCGCTCAGACGCCGTCGATCAGGATGTCCAACGCCCGTTTCAACGCATCCCGGTGCGCGGCCAATGATCCGACCGGCGCCTTCAGGACCCCGCCCGGCACCGCCGCCAGTTCCTGCACCCGGACGATCCAAGTCGTCCCGTCAAATTCCACGGACGGCGTCAGACCCGGAAACGCGGCATAACGCCCCGCGTCGCGCAGCGGTGCCACGACCCGAGAGGCGTCAATCCCGATCAGATCGGTCTGCAGATCGACGACAAGCTGGTCGCCGTCCAGCCGATAAAGGTCGAATTGCGCCACGCGTCAGAAACTTCTGAAACGGGCCAGCGGCAAGCCGTCCTGTGCCACCTCTGCGGCATAGGTGGCGATGGCCGCCGCGTTCTGCGCGCGCCACAGGCGGTTGCGCTCTGCCTTTGCGGCATCGCTGATCGCAGCCTCGGCCAAGCGAGACATGTTCAGCCCGAGCGACCGTGCATCCGCTGCCACCTGTTCATCCAGCGTCAGGTTCACCTTGATCCGGCCCACAACGCACTCCTTCATAATACGTACGCTAAAGGAGGATAGCTTATCATCCGCCCCGTCGCCAGCCTTCTAGTTCGCCCGCGTCGGGTCCGTCATCGGATCGCCGGCCTCCTGCCCGCCGGGCGTATGCTCTGACGACGCCGATCCGACGGGGCGTTCGATCATCCGGTGGACGCGGGGGGCATGCCCTTCGATATGCAACGCGCGGATCTGTTGAGAGTTCTCCTGATCGGCACGGGTCCGGCGCTGCCGGTCACGGATGTATTCCAGCCAGGTCGCCACGTGATAGCGTTCGATCCACAGCTCGGTCTCGGCCAGATCGCGCAGCAGCGTCCAGCGTTGCGCACCGTCCCGGCGCAGGATGCGCCGCCTCTCGTTCATCGCGCGCACGAAGGCGGGAATGTTCGCCTCGGGCACCCGGTGCTCGATCGTGATGACGATCGGTCCGGACCGGGCGTGAACCGGCACCGCCGTCTCCGGCTCGCCCAGATTGTCCAGCGGTTCAAGGTCTTCGTCCCCGCCCGCAGGCAGCGGTAGGACCAGCCCCGACACGCCCCCCGCCGCCTGCAATGCCGCCGCCGCCAGCAGGGCGAGGGTCACACCATGGCTTTCGGCCACGGCGCCGAACCCCCAGGCGCCCGCCGCCATGCCGCCGAAGGTCGCCATCTGATACAGTGACAGCGCCCGCCCGACGACCCAGCGCGGCGTCGACAGCTGCACCGTGACGTTGAAGGTCGACAGCGCCAGCACCCAGCCCGATCCCGCCAGCATCAGCGCGGGCAGCGTCAGGATCAGCGTCCGGCTGAGCCCCGCTCCGACAGCGCCCAGCACCATGGCGACAGAGGCGATCCGCACGATGCCTTCGGTCGTGAAACGCGCCCGCAGCCGCCCACTCGACAGCGCACCGCCCACGGCACCGATCCCGAAGGCGCCCAGCAGGATGCCGTAAGTCAGCGGCCCGCCAACGATCAGATCGCGCGCCACGATGGGCATCAGCGCCGGAATCGCCGCCGCCGCCGCACCGAACAAACACCCGCGCAGCAGCACGATGCACAGGTTCGGCGACATCGCGACGTAGCGCAGACCGGCAGCCATGGCGACGTCGATCCGCTCGCGCGGCAGCGTGCGCGGCTTTCGGTCCGGGTGCCAGCGCAGCAGCACCACAATCAGCCCGATATAGCTCAGCGCATTCGTCAGGAAGGCACCCGCCGCCCCCGCCACGGCCACGATGGCCCCGCCAATCGCCGGCCCTACGGACCGCGCCATGTTGAACCCCATCGAATTCAGCGCCACCGCCCCGGGCAAGGCATTGCGCGGCACCATGTCCCCGACGGCGGCCTGCCACGCCGGGTTGTTCAGCGCCGTGCCGCAGGCGATGGCAAAGGTGAATCCCAGCAGCCCCCAGGGCGTCAGCCAGTCGTTCCACGCAAAGAACGCCAGCAGCAAGGACACCACAACCATGTAGATCTGCGCGCACAGCATCACCTTGCGCCGGTCAAGGTTGTCGGCAATCGCCCCCGCCGCCAGCGAGAAGAACATGATCGGTAGCGCGGTCGAGGCCTGCACCAGCGCCACCTCTTGGGGGGAATCCGACAGCGTGGTCATCAACCATGACGCCCCCACGGCCTGCACCAACCCGCCGAAGTTCGACGACATCGACGCCAGCCAGATAGAGCGGAAGATCGGCACCGAAAACGGGGATATGGGTTGACCGGGCAGGACGGGTCTCCTTAGGGTATGATCGGTCGCGGCACGCCGCAGAACATGGCACCCCACAGGCCGACGTCAATGAATGTTTAGCGATCCGGTCTGTCACCGGCAACCGTCAGTCACTGCGCAGGGACAAACCGCTTTCGGTGTCGAACAGATGAACCTCTGCCGGGTCGGCACGGATGGTCAAGACCTCTCCGATCCGGGCGCCGACCTGCCCGGACAGGTGCAGGGCAATCGCGCCACCATCCGACAAAGCGCCATAGATATAGGACTCGCCGCCCAGTTGCTCGACGCTGGCGACCGTCATCCGGATCGGCCCGTCGTCACCGACGCTCAGATGGTTTGGCCTGATGCCCAGCGTCACCGTCTGCCCCGGCTGATGACGGAACCCCGCAGCGGGCAACGGCATTCGCTCGCCCGTTCCCAGCGCAACGGCGTCGCCGTCGATCTGACCCGTGATGAAATTCATCTTGGGCGACCCGATGAAGCCGGCCACGAACAGGTTGCGGGGCCGATTATACAGATCCAGCGGCCGCCCGAACTGCTCCAGCTCTCCTAGCCGCAGGACCGCGATCTTGTCGGCCATGGTCATCGCCTCGACCTGATCGTGCGTGACATAGATCATCGTGTTTTCCAGCCGCCGGTGCAGGGCCGTGATCTCCTTGCGCATGTCGACGCGCAACTCCGCATCAAGGTTCGACAAGGGCTCGTCGAACAGGAACACCCGCGGTTCGCGCACCACGGCGCGCCCGATGGCGACACGCTGGCGCTGCCCGCCGGACAGATCCTTCGGGCGGCGGTCGAGCAGCATGTCGATCTGCAGCATCTTGGACACCTGATCGACCTTCGCCTTGATCTCGGCCTTGGGCGTGTTGATGTTTTCCAGCCCGAAACTCAGGTTCTGCCGCACGGACATATGGGGATAGAGCGCGTAGGACTGAAACACCATCGCAAGGCCCCGGTCGGCGGCGGGAATATCGTTGACCACCGCGTCGTCGATCACGATCTGGCCCCCGCTGATCGGCTCCAGCCCAGAGATCATCCGCAGCAGCGTGGACTTGCCGCAGCCGGACGGGCCGACGAAGACGCAGAACTCTCCGTGCTGCACGTCAAGGTCGATGCCCTTGATGACCTCGACGTCGCCGTAGGACTTGCGGACCTGCCGCAGTTCAACCCTGGCCATGTCAGTTCTTTCCCCATCTGGTCATCGTCATTTCCCCCCGGTCGAGGCGATGCCCGTCGCGATGTATTTCTGCAGGAACATGAACACCGCGGCGATCGGCAGCAGCGTCAGCACGGTCATCGCCAGCAGGCTGGGCCAGTCCGTCTGCAACTCGCCCTGAAACGAATTCAGCGCAAGTTGCAGGGTAAAGTTTTCGGTCCTGGTCAGCACGATCAGCGGCCACAGGAAATCGTTCCAGCGCCACATGATCGCAAGGATCGCCAGCACCGCGATGGCGGGAGCCGATAGCGGCAGGATGATCCGCCAGAAGATCTTCCACTCGCTGGCCTTGTCCATCCGTGCGGCATCGAGGATCTCGTCCGGAATGGTGATCATGTATTGCCGCAGCAGGAACACGCCGGTCGGCGTGGCGGCGCCGGGAATGATGACCCCCCAAAGGCTGTTGAACATGCCCAGTTTCGTCACGATCAGGAACAGCGGCACCAGCACGACGGTCTGCGGGATCATCAGCGTGCCGATGACGATCAGCAGCACTGCGTTGCGTCCGCGGAACTGGTATTTCGACAGGGCAAAGGCGGCCATGGAATTGACCAGCAGCATCAGGACCGTCGCCGCAATGGTGATGAAGGTCGAATTCCAGAAATACCGCAGAAAATCGAAGCGTGCGAACAACTGGCTGTAGTTGCTGGTCGCAAAAGCCACCCGCTCGATCGGTTGCAGCATGTCGGCGGTCAGGCGGATGCGCTCTTCGGGGTTGTCGGGCGACACGACCTCGGCACGCCCCGCGGCGCGGCGGGTCTGCCCCACAGTCTGCCCCGCCAGATCGCCCGATGTCACAGTGAATGCGGGCAGCGGGTCATCGAATCCCGGCACCACCAGCGTTTCCCGCGTATAAGGCAGAAAACGCGGCGGAAACCGGTCGAGCTCGTTCTGGTCCTTGAAGCTGGACAGCACCAGCCAGACCACCGGCCCGAACATCAGCACGATCCCGAACATGAGGTAGCCATAGGATACCCAGTCGGTCCAGTGCAGCCGCCCCCTGCCCCGCGTCGCGGTCAGGAACCCCATGACGCCGCTGCGTTCAGCCATCGACATTCCTCCGGTTGGCCCACAGTTGCACCAGCGTCAGCACCACCAGCACACCCGCCACTAGCAGGGACGCGGCGGCGGCCAGACCGAACAGCCGCGGCGCACCCGCAAACCCGCGTTCATAGATGTATTGGATGATGAAGGTCGTGGCCGTCCCCGGCCCGCCCCCGGTAAAGGCATAGATCTCGTCAAAGGTCTGCACGCCGCGGATCAGCGCCAGCACCAGCACGACCAGCATCGTGGGCGACAGCAGCGGCAAGGTGACGCGCCGGAACGTGCGCCAGCCAGACGCGCCGTCCATGGTCGCCGCCTCGTAGACGTCGCGCGGAATGGCCTGCAGGCCCGCCAGCAGGATCAGCGTATAGAACCCCATGTGCGCCCAGACCGAGATGAAGACCGACCATCCGAACGCCCATTGCGCATCCACCAGCCAGTTGATCCCGCCGATGCCGGTCCAATCGAGGAATGCGTTCAGCACCCCCTCGCGCTGCAGGATCCATTTCCAGATCAGCGCCACGACAACCGGCGACAGCAGCACAGGAAAGAAGAAGACCGACCGAAAGAACCCTCGTGCCCTAATCTTGCCGTTCAGGATCACCGCCGTCAGCAAGGCGAAGCCCACCATGAAGCCGACCTGCAGCGCAACGAAGGTCACCGTATTCCAGACCGCGCGCCAGAACTTGTCCTCGCGGCAGGAGTTCGGGTCGATGTAATTGCCGCAATCCAGCAGGTTGCCGAAATTCTGCGCACCGACAAACGGCCGGTTCTGCAACAGCACGTTGTCGCTGCCGCTGGTGGCGTAGAAGACGTTCAGGATCACCGGCAGAAATGCGAACAGCCCGAACAGGATCAGGTTCGGCAACAGGAACGCCCACGCGAGTTTGTTGATCCCCAGCAGGCGTTGCAGGGCCAGCATCGGGATCTCGATGATCCGCATGATCGGTGTGATGATCGTCAGCATGGGCGCTCCGCCGGAAAAGACCCCCCGCCGCGTGCTGCGGCGGGGGGCGTCGCGTTACTGCGACCCGGCGACGGCAGCAGCCAGATCGTCGGTCATGCGGGTCATCGCATCCTCGACCGACAATTCGCCCACGATGGCCTGACTCAGACGCTCTACCGTGATGCCGAACATCGCCCGGTTGCCTGCGTAGCCCTGATAGGCAAAAGCGGTGGGCGAGACATTGGCAAGGTCGGCGGCAAAGGCGCTCAGCGCGTCCTGTGCTGCGGGCGTCACGCCCTCGAACGTCACACCGTCGGCGGCCACGCCATGATGCGCGGGCAGGTTGCGGGTCCGCGCGGCGGCCTCGGCATAGATGTCCTTCTGCGCGAGGTAGTCGATGATCTTCGCCACCAGCTCAGGGTTCTTGGTCTGCTCGAATCCCACGATCCCCGCGCCGCCCGGCATCCCGGTGCATGCCCCGGTCGGACCGCAGGGCGATCCGATCACCTTCCAATCGAAGAAATCGCCGACCTGTTCATCCAGCCGGCTGACCTGCCACGACCCGGAGTAGTAGAGCACGACCTCGCCGTTGATGAACTCCTGCGCCGCATCCGCATATGTGGCGCCGCCCTGACTGGCCCAGACGTCGCGCGCCATGGTGCCGTCCTCGTTCCAGGCCACGAACTGCGCGGCGAAGGGTTCGAACCCATCAAAGGTGCCCTTGCCCTCCGCATCGAGGAACTTGGCCCCGTAGGAAATCGCCGGACCCGCCACGCGGTGCCCGGACCGGTCGATCGCCATCGGGAAATCCGCGTCCGTCGCCTCGGCCACGGCGCGGGTCGCGGTGGCCCAGTCGTCCCACGTGGCCCCCGCACCCGGCATCTCGACTCCCGCCTGCTCGAACAGGGTCGCGTTCACGAAACCGCCGGTGATGGTCAGTTGCGAATGCAGCCCGTAATACCCCTGCCGGTCGCCGGCGCGATACCAGTCCAGCGTGTTGCCAAAGGATGCGTCCCAATAGGCCGTGTCGATATAGGGCGCGAGGTCGAGGTAATACTGATTCAGACCGCCCAGATCCGTGACCTTGGCCATGTCCGGCCCGTTGCCGGCCGCCAGCTGCACCGGCAGGTTTTCAAGGATCGCCTGATAGGGCACCACGTCCACGGTGATGTTGACGCCTTCGTTTTCGGCCTCGAACCGCGACAGCAGGTCGTCGTAGACCTCGCATTCGTTGCCGTCGGAATAGCACTGGAACCGGATGTCCTGTGCCATCGCCGCCCCGGCCGTCAAACCCAGACCGGCCGCAATCGCCGTCGTCCGCAAAATCGTCTTTTTCATCGTCAGGCTCCTCCCAGATGCCGTGTGCTGGCTGATTGTCTCGCCTCACCCTAGCGAAGGCATCCAACCGTTGTAAAATTCCGAATCCGGCGCGAGTGGCAGACGGACCGTCGTGCCACTCCGGATCGCGGTGTAGATCGCCGTCACCAGTTCAATGGACCGGCGCCCCGCCGCAAGGTTGACCTCGCGCCCCGGCGCGCCGTCCAATGCGTCCGCCACCGCCTCCAGATAGCCCGCAAACCCGCCGTGCCCCTCCGGCACCGCCTCCGTCACCGCGTCGATCTGACCTTGTGTCGTCGGCGCGCGGGCGATGAAGCGCCATGCGGACTGCGCGGGCGTATAGGGCGCCGTGCCGCTTTCGGCGGTGAAGCCCTCAAAGCAGAACCGCAGCCGCGTGGTGTCGTCGCCACCGCCCAGCGTCACCGAACTCGTCGCCAGCGCGCCGCTGTCCATCCGGAACGCGAGGGCGGCGCAATCCTCCGTCTCGATCGCGTTCACCCGGGTATCCGCCATGGCAGAGACTGCGGCCACAGGACCAAGAATATGGCAAAGAAGATCGTGGGCGTGGATCGCATGCCCCAGCAACGCGCCACCGGATTCGCCCGCCCATGTGCCCCGCCACGGAATGTCATAATAGGCGGTGCCACGGTTCCATTGCGTCTCGATGCTGGCCACGTAGGCCTTGCCCGCCAGCCCCGCCTGCTGCAGCGCCACCAGCTGCTGCATCGCGCGCCCGAAGCGGTACTGAAAGACCGGAAAGACCTGACGGTTCGCCGACAGGGCCGCGCGTTCCAACTCATCGGCCTCTGACAGCGCGCGCACGATGGGCTTTTCGCAGATCACATGCTTCCCCGCCCGCAGCACCCGCAGCGTGATCGGAAAGTGCAGGTGCGGCGGCAGGCAGACATCGACAAGGTCGATGTCGGGGTCGCGCAGCACCGCGTCCAGATCGCCGGTCACGGCGATGGCCGGATCCCCGCCAGTCGCTTTCGCGGCGCGGGCGGTATCCAGATCACAAAGGGTCGTGACGGCGAACCGGTCCGGCAGCGCGCGATAGCCGGCCAGATGCTCTGCCCCGATCCCGGCACCGATGATGGCGACGCCGATCATGCGTTGGCCGCCTCTGCCATGGCCTGCGCCTGCAGCGACAGCGCGCAGACCTTGAAGACATGCGCCTGCGTCATCGCGGTGTCCGACCGGTCGCGGATATCCGCGATCAGCCGCGCAAAGAACGGCAGGCCGGCACCCGAGGCGTCGATCTTCTCCGACCGCGTCCCGTTCACGAGGATCAGGTGATCCGTCCCCGGCTGGCCCACGTCCACATACTTGCGCAACTCGATATAGCCTTCGGTGCCAAGGATCGTCAGCCGCCCGTCGCCCCAGGTCGGCAGCGCGTCCGGCGTATACCAGTCCACCCGGATATAGCCGTGGCCCTGCGGGCTTTGCAGGGCAATCTCTCCGAAATCCTGCAGACCCGGATCGTCGGGGTTGGCGTAGTTGGCGACACGCGCCAGCGTGACCGTGGCGTCGGTCGAACCTGTAAAGAACAGGAACTGGTCGATCTGGTGGCTGGCGATGTCGGTCAGGATGCCGCCATAGGCGGCGCGGTCGAAAAACCAGTCGGGCCGCGATGGCCGGTTCAGCCGGTGCGGCCCGATACCAAGCGTCTGGATCACACGCCCCACAGCACCTTCGGCCACCAGCTCTGCCGCGCGGGTCACGGCGGGCACCTCGAACCGTTCGGAAAAATCGATGGACCAGATGCGCCCGGTCCGCGCGACGGTGTCCTGCAGCATCGCCAGCTGATCTTCGGTGGTGCAGCCGGGCTTGTCGCTCAGCACATCCTTGCCCGCCTCCATCGCGCGGGCAGCCCAACCGGCGCGGTCGCGCGGGATGCCGGACAGCAGGATCAGCTCGATGCCGGGATCGTCCAGCAGCGCCTGCGCGTCGGCTGCGCGCGGCACTTCAGGGAACCGCTCGACAAAACCCTCTTCGGTATTCGGATGCCCTTCGGTGTGCCAACCGGCAAAGACGGCGCCCGCGTCGATCATGTTGGCGGCCATGCCGTAGACATGGCGGTGGTCGATGCCGATGGCAGCGAAGCGCAGGGGGGTGGTCATTGGGCTATCTCCTCGGTCCGGCCGCTGCTGGCCGACCGGATGGTTGCGTCGATCAGATCATGGGCGGCCAAGGCGGCCTGCCCCGTGACGATGGGGTCGCGGCCTGCGGCAATCGCCGCCGCAAAATCGGTGATGATGTCCTGATGCCAGGCGTGGGTGAATGCCATCGGATCGGCCCCGCCACCGGTGCCGCCGGTCGCCCCTTCGGTGTCGACCCGCCCGTCGCGCCAGCGCGTGACCAGCTGCCCGGACGCGAGGTGCAGGCTTGCCCGGTCGAAATGCAGCGTGATGGACTCCGCACCACCCGGAAAACTCGCCGTGCTGGCGACCATCGACCCCACTGCGCCATTGGCAAATGTCAGACCGGCGGTGACGAAATCCTCGGACTCCATCTCGTGAAAGCGTGTCGTCGCGGCCATGGCGCGCACTGATGTGACAGGTCCCGCAAGGCTGAGCGCCAAGTCGATCGTGTGGATCGCCTGAGAGATCAGCACCCCGCCCCCGTCGCGGGCATAACTGCCGCGCCCCGGCTCGTCGTAATAGGCCTGATCCCGCCACCAGGGCACCGCAATCTCGACCAGCCCGAGCGCACCCAGATCGCCCGCTGCGATCCGTCTTGCGGCGGCGCGGGACGCCTCTCGCACCCGGTGCTGGAACACGACGCCCAGCGTGACGCCAGCCGCGCGGCAGATCGCGACAACCTCGCGCGCTTCCTCCGCCGTGCGGCCCATTGGTTTTTCCAGCAGGATATGCTTGCCCGCCTGTGCCAGCGGGCGGATGATCGCGGCGCGGGCATCCGGCGGGGTCAGCACGATGGCAAAGTCGATCTGCGTGTCCGCCGCCACCGCCGCCAGATCCGTCGTTGCGGCAACGGCATATCCGGTCAGCGCCGTCGTTTCCTCTGCCAGCCTCTGCGCGCGTGGCAAGCTGCGTCCGCAGATAGTTTTCAACCGCACCGACCCGGCATCCGCGATGGCTGCGACATGGGTCCTTGCGACCATCCCGGCCCCGATCAGGGCCGCTGTCGCGCTTGTCGTATCGGCCATGACGCGCGGATCCTCACCCAAAGCCCCCGCATGGTGCACTTCGGTATACCGGTCGTCAAGCGCGGCCGCGGCCCTCAGGCGGTGCGCTGCGATGTCTTCGCGTCCGCCTTCCGGTCCCATTGCAAAAGATCATACAGCACCGGCGTCAGAAACAAGGTCAGCACCGATGCGGCCAGGAAACCGCCGATGATGACGATCCCGATGGACACGCGGCTTGCGGCCCCTGCCCCGCTGGACAACACCAGCGGCACCGCACCCAGAACCGTCGACAGCACGGTCATCAGGATCGGGCGCAGGCGAACTGTCGCAGCCTCGATGGCGGCCTCGCGCACCGCATAGCCTTGGTCCCGCAACTGGTTCGCGAACTCGACGATCAGGATGCCGTTCTTGGCCATCAATCCGATCAGCATGACCATGCCGACCTGCGTATAGATGTTCACCGCCTCGCCCACCGCCAGCAGGGTCAGCAGCGCCCCCGCCACGGCCAGCGGCACCGACAACAGGATGATGACCGGCTGGATAAAGCTTTCGAACTGCGCCGCCAGCACGAGGAACACGACCATCAGCGCCAGACCGAAGGTCACCGCGATACCGCCCGACGTCTCTTGAAAGCTTTCGGCCTGCCCGGAATAGGCGATCTGCATCTGCGGCGGCAGGTCCTGCGCGATCCGCTCGATCGTCGCGATGGCGGACCCCAGATCGACGCCGTCGGCAAGGGACGCGGTAATCTCGACCGACGGCTGCCGGTCCAGCCGATTGAAGGCCGCGACCGACGCGCGACGTTCCAGCGTCACCAGCCCGTCCAGCGGCACCAGCGTGCCATTATCGGCCCGCACATTGATGCCGCGCAGATCGCTGGCGGCGTTGCGGCGGTCGTCCGGCGCCTGCAGGATGACCGGATACTGCCGGTCCTGAGAGATGAACGCCGTCACCTCGGCCGAGGCAAAGAAGGTGCGCACCGCGTCGGAAATCGCCTGCGCGTCGATCCCGATCTCGCGCGCCAGATCGCGGTTGACGTTGATGTCAAATCCGGGCGTGTTGACCTCGTAATCGCGGCGCACGCTGACGATGTCGCCATTGTCGCGCAACCGCTGGGCCAGTTGTTCCGAATAATCTGCGGCGGCGTCAAAGCTCGGCGCGGTCACGATAAGATCCAGCCCGGACCCGCCGCCGCCGCCCAGACCGGACGGCGCAAAGCTGCGCACGCTGGCCAGCGTGATCCGGTCAAAGGCGGGGCGCAGTTCCGACAGGATCTCGCGCGGGCCTTTGTCGCGCGCATCCCAGGGGGACATGGTTGCCACCAGAAAGGCGCGCCCGGTCTCGCCGTACTGGCCGACGATGGCGATCAGGTCGATGACCAGACCCGCCTCGCGGTAGGGTGCGATCAGGTCCTCGACCTGCGCCACCGCCGCGTCCGTCAGGCCAAGCGCCGACCCGGCGGGTGCCTGCACCGACACGAAAAAGGTCCCGCGATCCTCGTCAGGGGTCAGCTGCGACGGCAAGGTCTGATACAGCGTCCACGACATGCCGGTCAGCCCCGCCGCAAGGGCGAGGATGACCAGCGGCGCGCGGATCGCACGGGTCAGCAGACTGCGATAACCGCTGGACAGCCGGTCCGTCGCCGTCTTGACGATGCGGGCGAACCGCCTGTCGTTCATGCCCTTCTTCAGCACGAGGCTCGCCATGACCGGGCAGAGTGTCAGCGCCACGAAGGTCGACAGCGCCACGGCTATCGCCAGCGTGATCCCGAATTCCCGGAACAACTGGCCGATCTCGCCTTGCAGAAACGACAGCGGGACAAAGACCGCGATCAGCACGGCAGAGGTCGCCACCACCGCAAAGAAGACCTCGTTCGCCCCGGTGCGGGCGGCTTCTTTCGGGTCGTCGCCCGCCTCGATCCGGCGTTCAATGTTTTCAAGGACGACGATGGCGTCATCCACGACCAGCCCGATCGCAAGGATCAGCGCAAAAAGCGTCAGGATGTTGACTGAAAACCCCATGACGGCAATGCCCGCACAGGCCCCCAGCAGCGCGATGGGGATCGTGACGGCAGGGATGATCGTGGCACGCAGCGACGTCAGGAAGGCAAAGATCACCGCGACCACGATGCCCACGGAAATCGCCAGCGTCATCAGGACCTGCGTGATGGAATTGCGGATGAAATCCGCGTCGTCCGATGTCACCTGCAAGCGCGTGCCGCCCGGCAGGTCTTCGCGGATCGCGGCAACCTCGGCCTCGACCGCCGAAGAGATCGTCAGCGTGTTGGCCGCCGACTGCCGCAGCACACCCAGCCCGATGGCGGTTTCGCCGTTCGACCGGAACTGGCTGTCATCGCTTTCCGTCCCGATCTCGACCCGTGCCACGTCAGCCAGCGTGATCCGCCCGGTATCGCCGTTGGCCACGATCAGCCCTTCGAAGTCCGCCACGCTGGACAGCCGCGTCTGGGTCCGCAGCAGATAGGTGCGCGACGCACTTTCGATCTGGCCCGCCGGCAGTTCAAGGTTGTTGGCCCGCAATGCCTCCGCGATTTCGGTCGCGGTGATTCCGCGCGCCGCCATGCGGTCGGGGTCGAGCCAGACCCGCATGGCATAGGGCCGGTCACCATAGATCTGCACGGCGGCCACGCCCGCGAGCGTTTCCAGCCGGTCGGTGACGAACCGGTCGGCGTAATCGGTCAGCTCGGGCGCGGACAAGGTGTCGGACGCCATCGTCATCCAGACGATCGGATCGCCCTGACTGTCGTTCTTGGAGACTTCGGGTTCTTCGGCCTCCTCCGGCAGGTCGCCGGACACGGCCTGCACGGCAGCACGGACGTCCGACGCCGCCTGATCCACATCGCGGCCCTGACGAAAGGTGATGACCGTCCGCAGGCCGCCCAGTTCCGATTCCGTCGAAATGCGGTCGATCCCCGCAACGGTGGAAATCGCACCTTCGATCACGCTGGCCAACTCGCTGTCCACGACCGCCGGACCCGCCCCGGTATAGGCGACACTGACCGTGACCTGCGCTGTCGACGTATCGGGCAATTCGCGCACGGGCATGTTGATCAGCCCCGCGATGCCCACGATCACGATCAGGATCGACATCACGGTCGCAAGGACCGGGCGCCGCACGCACAGGTCAGGCAGCGTCATTCAAGACCCTCGCCGTTGAAATCCGCGTCGATCGCGACGCGCGCGCCGTCGGTCAGGTCGTCCCAGCCCGCCACCACGACGCGGTCCTCGGCCTCCAGCCCGTCGCGCACCTCTGTCAGCTCACCCAAAGCCGTGCCGAGGCTGACATCGGTGCGAACGGCGCTGCCGTCCTGCACGACATAGACATAAGTGGTCAGCCCCTCGCTGATGATCGCATCATCGGGAATGGCCAGCCCGTCATAGGTGTCGAACACCAGCCGCGCATTGGCAAACATGCCACCCACCAGCCGGTGACCGGGGTTGGCGATCTCTGCCCGGATGCTGAAGCTGCGCGTTCCCATCTCGATCTCGGGCGCGCGGACGGTGACCCGGCCCTGAAACGTCTCGTCCGGATAGGCCGGCGTCGTGATGATGACGGTCTGGTCCGTGGCGACCCGATCGAAATACCGCTCCGGCAGGGTGGCCGCGACCGCGACGCTGGACAGGTCCGACAGGCGTGTCACCGGGGTCGTGCCATCCAGAACGGCGCCCGGCTCCACGTCGATCAGGCCCAGCGTCCCGGCAAAGGGCGCGGTGATGGCGCGGTCCGCCAGATCCGACAGGGCCTGCCCCACGGCAGCCTCCGCCCGGCGAAAGGCGGCGCGGGCCTCTTCCAGCTGCGCCTCGGCGGCGGTGTTCCGGTCGGCCAGTTCCGCAACCCGCTCGAACTGCTGCCGGGTCTCGCTCCGGGTGGCTTCCGCCTCGGCCAGTGCAGCGCGGGCGGCGCGGTTGTCCAGCTGGATCAACAGATCGCCTGCCGCCACGTCCTGCCCCGACACCACCGGCACCGCAACGACGCGGCCCGGCACATTCGGCACAAGCGCCACCGCGCGGATCGGAATCAGCGTCCCCACGGTCGTTACCGCATCTTCGACGTCGCGAACCTGCGGACTGACGACGCCGACACGAATCGCCTGCGATCCCCCCGCCGTATCACCCGCACTTGCGTCCGCACCGGACAACAGCGCCCGCGTCCCCCACAGGCCTGCCGCGCCGCACAGCACGACGATGCACAGGCTGGCGATGATCTTCATGATGCCGGACACGCGGATCCCTTCGCTGGTGGTCATCGACATAGCGACACAGGCCGCAGGTCAACGCCTTGGCGTCATTCGGTCGCAGACCCAACATGTCAGACATCCCGCGCGGGACTCAGGTCTTGCGCGCGCGCAGCAGCAGGATCAGCGGCAGGATGCACAGCACCAGAAGCATGAGGACATGGAACAGCTCGATATAGGCCATCATCGCCGCCTGCCGCTGGACATCCTGATACAGCGTGGCAAGCGCCGCGTCCCGCCCGCCCAACTGGGTCGTTAGCGTATCGAGGCCATTGCGGAACACCGGGTTCAAGTCGTTCAGCCCCTCGGTCATCCGCGCCTGCTGCACCTGTTCCCGCCGCGCCAGCAGTGTCTGGCACAGGGATATTCCGAACGCCCCGCCCAGATTGCGAAAGAAGTTAAGCAAGGCAGACGCCTTGTCCGACTCCCCCGGCTTCAGCCCGACATAGGCGGCAGAGGTGATCGGGATAAAGATGAACGGCAGCCCGAGCGAGATGAAGAACCGTCCCCAGGCCGCATCGCCGAATGTGCTTTGCAGACTGAACCCGCTGAACCACCAGAACGACACCGCCTGCGTGGCGAAGGCGGGCAGCAGCAGCAGCCGCAGATCGACCTTGCCCGACAGCGCGCCCGCGAACGGCATCAGCAAAAGCGAGATGAACCCGCCGTAGGTCAGCGCCAGCCCCGCGTCATAGGCGGTATAGCCGAACACCTGTTGCAGCATCTGCGGAATGATCTGGATCGTGCCAAAGACCAGCAGCCCGGTGATCATGATCAACACCGTGCAGATCGCAAAGTTGCGGTTCGCCAGCAACCCGATCGGCACGATGGGGTCGGGGTGGTTCAGCTCCCACGCGACCATGCCGCCAAGACCCACGACGGCCATCGTGGCCATGGTCAGGATCAGGTTGCTGGCGAACCAGCCCTCCGCCTCGCCCCGGTCCAGCATGACCAGCAATCCCGCCAGACCGACCGCCACGAGGATGAATCCGATGTAATCGACCTTCAGCCCGCCCGCCCGCAACTTTTCGGTCTCATCGACCAGCGCCGCGGGTTCGTTGACCACGGCACCGACGGTGAACAGGGTAAAGATGCCCACCGGCACGTTGATCAGAAAGATCCAGTGCCAAGAGATGACATTGGTGATCCAGCCGCCGATGGTCGGCCCGATGATCGGCGCCACGACCACGACGATGCCGAAGACCGCAAACGCCTGCCCCCGCTTTTCGGGCGGAAAGCTGTCGGCCAGCATGGATTGTTCCACCGGGGCCAGCCCGCCGCCGCCAATGCCCTGCAGGACGCGCGCCAGGATCAGCATCCCCAGCGACGTGGACACGGCACACAACAGCGACGCCGCCGTGAACAGCGCGATCGAGATCATGAAATAGCGCTTGCGCCCGATGGCCTTGGACAGAAACCCGCTGACCGGAATGATGATCGCATTGGCGACCAGATAGCTGGTGACGATCCACGTCCCCTGACTGGTCGACACCCCCAGCCCGCCAGAGATGTTGGCCAGCGCCACGTTCGCGATGGATGTGTCGAGGATTTCCATGAACGTCGCGGCAGAGATGACGACGGTCATCAGCCACGGCCCACCGACCCCGGCGGCAGAGCGAGGCAGGTCCGGCGCACCGGCGCTGGCTTGCCCGCCTGCCCCGGCTGTCGCAGCCCCCGCCACGGTCAGTGGTCCAGATGGATGCTGGGCAGTACCGACATGCCCGGCCCGACGGGATAGGACCCAAGCGTGGGACTGTCGATGGAAATCCGCACCGGCACCCGCTGCACGACCTTGACGAAATTGCCGGTGGCGTTCTGCGGCGGCAGCAATTGGAACGCCTGCCCTGCCCCGTTCTGGATCGACACGACGGTTCCGGTGAAATCCACGTCGGGAAAGGCGTCGATGGTGATGTCGACTGTCTGCCCCGGACGGATCTGGGCGATCTGCGTTTCCTTGAAGTTCGCGGTCACATAAAGGTCGTTCGGCACGATCGCCATCAGCTGCGTGCCCGCCGCGACGTAGGACCCCAGATTCACGTTGTTCTGCACGACCTGCCCGTCGATGGGCGCCGTGATCGTCATGTGGTCCACATTCACCTGCGTTGCCGCGACATTCGCCTCGGCCGCCGCGATATTGGCGCGGGCGGACGCGGCCGACGCCTCTGCCGCCGTGACACGGCTTTCGGCGGTCTTGACCTGTGTCGCAGCCACATCCGCGGCGGCTTCGGCTTGGTCGGCGGCGGCCAGCGTATCGTCGTAGGTCTGCGCGGAAATCGCCGTCTGCCCGGATTGATCGACCAATGCGGCGTAACGATCGGCCTTGGTGCGCGCGTTGCGGGCCGTGACCGCGGCGCCCGCGGCATTGCTCTTCGCTCCCGCCAGTGCTGCCTGCGCCTCGGTGATACCGGCCTGCGCCTCGCCCATCCCGGTTTTCGCCTGCGCCAGTTGCGCCTGCCGCAGGGCCAGTTCCGCCTGCGTCGCGGAATCGTCGATCTGCGCCAGCACGTCGCCCGCCTTGACCCGCTGGTTCGACGTGACCGGCACGGCGATCAGCGTCCCCGAGTCCTGCGCCGACACGCGCACGACGTCACCGCCGATAAAGGCATCGTCGGTCGTCGCGAACTGCCGCGCGTGCAGGTAATAAAGGACGCCGCCCACGACGGCCACGATCACGACGACGGCCACGATGATCAGCGTGATGGTCTTGCGCCGGGACGATCCCTTTTTCGCTTTGGACGGGGCATCTGCGCCCTCGGACGAACGGTTTGACGTGTCGGACATCTGCGAACCTCGCGCGAATTCTGCGCCCATGGACGCAGCCTGCCGCGCTGTCAGCCCCGAAGCCTGTCACAGATTAGCTTGGGTCGCAGGCGCATCAAGGTCGGTCCGGTCTAAAGCACGGCATCGGGATCAAGGCCCCGTTTCTCGGCACTGGCGCGCACCGCCGCTTGCAGGGCGCTGCTCGCCGCCAGCAGGCGGCGAAAGCGGATCTCGTCCAGCACCAGAAGGGTCGACGGCGCGATGGCGCGCACCTCGGCCCGGCGCGGCCTGCGGGTCAGCAGCGCCAACTGGCCAAACATCTCGCCGCGCCCCAGCCGCAGGGGCTGGCCCGCCGCCTCGATCTCGACCGCACCAGAGGCGATGAAGAAGACGCGGGTCGCGATGCTGTCGCGCGGCACGATCACCTGCCCCGCATTCACATATTCGGTCTGCAACGCGCGCCCCAGCCGCGCCAGAGCCGCGTCGTCGAGGTCCGTAAAGACCGGGAATTGCCGCACAAGATCCGTGCGCTGCAACGCGATGTCCAGCTTCGGGCGATCCTCCGCCGTGGCCCGGCGCGCGCCCACGTCCTGCACCAGCGCGGTATAGACCTCGGACCCGATCAACCCGTCCTCGCGCATCGCATTGTATTCACGTTCTTCCAACCGCAGCGCCGTGCGGCGGATGAACCGGCGCTCCAGCTCCTCGGCATAGCCCGGATATTGCAGGCGCAGCCCCTCCAGCGCCGTCTCCGCCGCCTCGATCCGCCGCGACAGAAGTTCGTGCAGCAGATCCCCGACCCGCCGCCCGTGGATGCGCCGGATGCGCCCGTCGATGAAGGCGCCCAGATCGCGCAGGATCAGCCGCTGCGACAGCAGCAGTTCGAACCGGTCCGCCGTCATCCGCGCCAGCGGCCCCGTGATCCCCAGCCGCCGCTGCAACGCCACCCCGGCCTGAAACGCACGCCCGTAAGCCACGTTGCGCCGCGCCGCCCGCTGATACCCGCTACGCCCGCCGGACCGCGCGCCTTCGATCAACTGGTCCGCGTCCAGCAGCACCCGTTCCGCCATCCGGGCCGAGATCGTGCGTTCCCGCACCCGCGCCAGAATGGTGTCGCGCTCGTGACCCGCCAGCGCGATCAGCCCCAGCGTGATCCGGTCGCGGTCCAGGATATCGGCATTCGCCTCGGCCGAATCGACGGCCGCATCCAGACGCTCGCCAAAGCGCTTCGCCTCGGATCGGACGATCTCGCGCGACAGGTCGTAATTCTCGGTCGTGCGGGCGACGTCTTCACGCACCGTCTGCAAGGCGACGGCGACGACCTGCCGCGACAGGGCGTCGTCGATGGGCGACAGCTTGTCGAGGCCCAGCCAGCCGATCACCATCCGCAGGGTGGACCCCTGCACGATCAGGGTGAACACCGTGAACCCGGTGGCAAGGATGCCGACGATGCGCTTCACCTCGACCGGCACCCGCACGCTTTCGGTCACCGCCAGCGCCAGCGCAAGCGTCACCGCCCCGCGCAGTCCGCCCCACAGGATCGCGGCCCGGTACGGGCGTTCCACCACCGGCGACAGGCGCAACAGCGTCAGCAAGGGCAGCAGCCCGAACAGGATCACCGCCCGTGCGGCGACGGCGGCAAGGATCACGACGCCGATCAGCAGGATGTCGTTCAGACGCACCGCCTCCAGCAGACGCGGGATCAGCAGGGCGGCGAGGATAAAGATCAGCGCCCCGGCCCAATGCGCCAGCAGGTCCCAGACTTCTTGCAGGGACGTCCAGGCCTGCGGCGGCAACCGTCCCGGCCCGGTCAGGTTCAGCGTCAGCCCGGCGGTCACGACCGCGATCACGCCCGACGCCCCGACGCTTTGTTCCGCGATGATATAGGACAGATAGGGCAACGCCACCGACACGGTGATCTGCGCCCGCTCGTGCCGGGCGAACATCGCCATGATCCAGACCGCCAGCCGTGCCACGATCCATCCCGCCAGCGCGCCGCCCAAGATCAGCATCGGGAACCGGCCGATCGCGTCCGAAAACGAAGGGTCCGGCGTGCCCAGCATCACAAATCCCATGAAAAGGCCAAACAGCGCGATGGCCGCGGCGTCGTTCAGCAGGCTTTCGCCCTCGATGATCCGCGCCAGCCTGCGCGGGGCCGAGATCGAGCGAAAGATCGACACGACCGCCGACGGGTCCGTCGTGGACACAATCGCGCCGATCAGCAGGCAGACGGCCAGCGGCAACGGGCTGGCCCATGACAGGGCATAGCCCACGCTGACCGTCGCCACGACGACAGCGACCACCGCCAGCGTCAGGATCGGCACCCAGTCGTCCAGCATCCGCCGCAGGTTCATCCCCAGCGTCGCCTGAAACAGCAGCGTCGGCAGAAAGACATACAGGAACACGTTCGACCGGATCGGCAGACCCAGAATCGCCTCGGCCACCGGGTTCAGCGCATCGGTCAGCGTCGTGCGCAGGAAAAACGTGGCCCCCGCCGCAATGGTGACGCCCAGCACGGCAAGGATCACGCTGTAAGGCAGCCGCAGGCGCGCCGCGAGCGGCTCTGCCAGACCGATGACCAGAAACAGCGAGGCGATGATCGTGGTGACGAGGATGATGTCCATGTCCGTCAGATATCGCCCAACGCCCGCCGGGGGAATGGCGGCGCATGCGATTTCGGCGCAACCGCCCCGCAGCCAATCTGCCTCGGCGGCGATCTGCCTGATCCCGGCATGGCGCGCATGGGGCGGTCCTTCGGCCATTGCGAAACCATGTGGCGTGACATCTGCGACGCGGGGTCAGCCCGCGGCAAGCTCCGGTGTGGCACTGTCCGGCGGGGTCACGCCAAAGACGTTGATCGTCAGCGAAATCAGCGTGTAATAGCCCAGCAGCCCGACCAGATCGACCAGCCTGTCCTGCCCCAGCAGGTCCATCGCGCGGGCGTAAAGCGCATCGTCCAGCCGTCGGTTCAGGTGTGCTGCGCGTGCGACGTCATACACGACACGCTCTTCCTCCGTCTCGAAATCAGGTGTCTGGTTCAGCCGAATCGCTTCGATCGTGGCGGCAGGCAGGCCGGCGGCCAGGGCATGGTCCTTGTGGGCGAACCATTCATACTCGGATCCGAAGACGCGCCCGGTCACCAGAATCGCCAGTTCAGACAGGCGCGGCCCCAGCGACGTGCCATAGCGGCAATAGGCCCCCAGCGCCTGCGCCGTGTCCGCCAGCCCCGGCCGGTGCAGCCAGATGGCCAACGGTCCGGCAACCACGCCGCGTGGCCCACTGGCAATCTCTGCGGCGATCCGCTGCTGATCGGCATCATAGGTCGCGGGGTCTGGCGGCGCCAGACGGGGGGTGGGCCAAGTCATCGGGTGTCCTTTCAGCGACATCGGGGGGCGGACCGCAGCCGGTCCGTTGCCGCCGATCCTTGCGCGAAATCGCAGCCGGCCACCAGACTGCAGGCGCCTCGGGATCATCCGCCACGCCAACTGGCACGCGCACCAAAAGGTCGTAAACCTGAGTTTATGGTCCTAGATGGCAGGTTGATCGGGTCTGCCATGCACCTTGGGGTCAATGGCCAATCGGCCGCCAAGGCCTCTTTCTGCAGTCAGGGTCCGGCACGCCGCTGGACCATTCAGAGAGGAATACGACATGTCCATCCGCACCACACTCGCCTGTGCCACGTTCCTGACGACAATCGCCATCGCGGGCCACGCCCAGTCCATCAGCGAGCAGGTCGTCGACCAGTTGACCGAGCAGGGCTACTCGCGCATCGAGGTCAAGACCCGCGACAATCAGGTCAAGGTCGAAGCGATCCGGGGCGACCGCCAGCTGGAAGTCACCTACGACGCCACGACCGGCGACGTCCTGAAGCAGGAAGTCAATGACGTCGAGGATCACGACGGCATGATGAACGGCATGCCAGGTGACGACGACCAAGCAAACGAAGACTCCGACGACGACAACCGTGGCCGCGGACGGGGCCGTGGCGGTGACGACGCGGAAGATGACGACCACGGGTCGGACGGCATGAACGACGACGATGGGTCAGATGACGACGGCGACGACGGCGACGACCACGACTCCGGCGATCGCGGCGGCCATGGTGGCGACAATGCATCCGGCGGCAACGATGACAACGGCGGCAAGTCCGATGGCGGACGGCACGGCGGCGAGGACCGGAATGACGACAGCGACGACGATTGATCTCGGTATTCCGGACCTAATCGTGTTAATGAACATGGCCAGCGGGCCCCTGCACCGATGCAGGGGCCTCCACAGTGAAAGAGTGCCACCGTGCAGAAATATTTGATCTTGATCTGCCTCGGCCTGATGCCGTCCGTCGCCGGGGCCGAGACTGTGCAGGACTCGATCCTGTCGCAGTTGCGCGACCAGGGCTTCACCCGGATCGAGGTCAGCCGCACCCTTCTGGGCCGGACACGGCTCGAGGCGACCAGCGACCGGCTGGAGCGGGAAATGGTCTTCAACCCGCAGACAGGCGAGATCCTGCGCGATTACTGGCAGGAGCGGGACGACAAGGGCCGCGCCACGCCGCACATCATGGACCCGCAGGCGGGTCGCAACGACGATCGCTCTGCCGCGGGCCGCGGGTCCGATGACAAGGGTGGTCGTGGCGGATCGGGGTCCCGCGGTGGCGACGATGACGGTGACCGGGCCGGACACGACGACAATGGCGGCTCTGACGACGGGCGTGACGGCGGGAACAGTGGGTCCGGCGGTGGAGACGATGGCGGCGGCAAGGGACGTGGCCGTGGCGGCGACAGCGGGTCCGATGACGACGGGCAGGACGACTGATGTCGTCGCGTCGGCGCCTTGACCGCCGGGGCGCCGGCCTGCTGGCCATCCTTCTGGTGCAGATTCTCTGCGCGATCTTCTTTCTGGCCAACATCCTCTCATCGGTTCTGGGGCTGGTCCCGATCAGCTGGCAGATCAGCGAATACATCGAACTCGGCGCCGCCCTTGGCCTCCTCCTCGGCGTGGTTCTGGGCGTCATCGTGCTGCAACGCACCCTGCGCCGCTCGGCCGAGATCGAGGATCAGCTGCGCCGCGCCTCCGGTGCCTTCATGCAGATGCTGGAGGACCGCTTCGACAGCTGGCGCCTGACCCCGGCAGAGCGTGACGTGGCCCTTTTCGCGATCAAGGGGTTGTCTGGGGCCGATATCGCCCGCCTGCGCGGCGTCAGCGAAGGCACGATCAAGGCGCAAAGCAACGCCATCTACCGCAAGGCTGGCGTCAGCGGCCGTGGCCAGTTGCTCAGCCTGTTCCTCGACGACCTGATGGTCCTGCCGGAACCCGACAAGGACTGGTCGAAAGACGACGCACAGGACAAGGCCTCCGCCTGACCATCACACCCCGTGGCGCGGCACGCGCGCCACGGGGGAAGCCCGATCAATCCAGCAGATCTTCGATCCGGATCGGAAAGCGGCGCACCCGCTTGCCCGTCGCGTGCCAGATCGCATTGGCGATGGCCCCGACCGTGCCGGTGACGCCGATCTCGCCGACCCCCTTGATGCCAAGGGCGTTCACGTAAGGATCGTCCTCGTGGATCGTCATCACCTCCAGCCCGCGCACGTCGGCGTTCACCGGCACATGATAGCCCGCCAGATCGGCGTTCATGATCCGCCCGGTGCGAGGATCGTGCTTCGCCTCTTCGTGCAGGGCAAAGGAGATGCCCCAGATCATCCCGCCCATCAGCTGGCTTTCGGTCAGCTGCGGGTTGATGATCCGGCCCGCGGCAAAGGCCCCGACCAACCGCGTCACGCGGATTTGGGCTAGGTCCGGATCGACCTTAACCTCGGCAAAGACGGCGCCATGCGCGTTCATCGCATGCGCCTCCGCATCGGCGGCGGGCCGCGACGCCGCGCCTTCGCCAGTCAGGTCAGCCCCACCGGCCCGCGACAGGATCGCCGCGAAATCCTCACTGCGGCTGTCGTCGCCCTCGACATACAGCCGCCCGTCACGCGCGACGAAGGCGGCGTTTCCAGTGCCGTGCAAGGGCGACGCCGGATCGGCGGCCGCCATCTCTCCCAGCTTGCGGATCACGTCGCGGCCCGCGGCGTGCAGCGCGCCGCCCGCCGTCGCCGTATGCCCAGACCCACCGGCAATGCCCGCATTCGGCAGCGACGAATGCCCGGCCCGGAACTCCAGCCGGTCCATTGGCAGGCCCAGACTGTCCGCCGCGATCTGCGCCAGCGACGTCCACGCCCCCTGCCCCATATCCACGGCAGAGGTTTCCACCAGTGCGGACCCGTCCGCGCGCAAGGTTGCCACAGCCTCCGCCTCGAACATCGGGCAGCCGAACAGCGCCGTGCCCATGCCCCAGCCAGTCAGCAGGCCGTTCGCATCGGTCATCTGCCGTGGCGCCATCGGCCGGTCCGCCCAGCCGAACCGCTTGGCGCCCTCCGCATAACACTCGCGCAGCGCCTTCGACGAATAGGGCTTGCCGGTCCCCGGCTCGACCTCTGCATAGTTCCGCAACCGGAAGTCCAGCGGATCGAGGCCCGCCAGCAGCGCCATCTCGTCCATCGCACATTCCAGCGCCGCCGACCCGGACGCCTCTCCCGGGGCCCGCATCGGACCCGGCGTGCCGATATCCAGCTTCACCGACCGGTGCGCCGACCGCAGCGCACCCGCCGCATAAAGCCCCTGCGTCGCATTCGCCGCAGGCTCGATGAAATCGTCAAAGCTGGAAGTTCCCGCCGTGCCCTCGTGATCCAGCACGGTCAGCGCTGCACCATCGTCGATCCCCAGCCGCAGCCGCTGGCTGGTGGCACCACGGTGGCCGACGGGTCCGAACATCTGCGCCCGCGTCAGCATCAGCTTGACCGGGCGACCGGCCGTCCGTGCGGCAAGGATCGCCAAGACCTGCGGCCCCGTGGGAAACGCCTTCGACCCGAATCCGCCACCGATATAGGGACAGTTGATCGTCACATTCTCTGCCGGAATGCCAAAGAAATGGGCGTAACCCGCGCAGGACATCGCCAGCGCCTGACTGGGCAGATCAAGGTGCAGCCGGTCGCCGTCCCAGACCGCCACGACCGCATGCGTTTCCATCGCGTTGTGATACTGCGACGGCGTGTCATAGGTCACGTCGATGGACTGCGCCGCCGCCGCATGACCGCCCGCGATATCGCCGTATTCGGTCCCGGCAGGCCGGCCAAAGGCACCGGGTTCCACCGCCTCACCCCCCTGCCCCGCCAGCGCGGTCAGTGACGCCTCGGCATCATAGACCGGCGCCAGCACGCGCGCACCTTCGATCGCCGCCTCCAGCGTCTCGCCCAGCACCAGCGCAATCGGCTGCCCTGCGTAGCGCACCCGATCGTTCTGCAACACGTCCACGATGAACGAAAATCGCGTCGGTTTCTCCTCCGGATCGCCCTGCAACGCCGGGCGGTTCTGCGGCGTCATCACATAAGTCACACCGGCGACCGCTTCGGCGGCGGCGACATCCAGATGCGTCACCCGCCCCTTCGCGATCGCCGCCGGCACGTAGACTGCGTAAAGCAGCCCGTCGGGCGTATTGTCGGCAGCAAAGGTCGCGGCCCCCGTCACCTTGGCCACACCGTCACGCCGCGTCAGCGGCTGACCGGCGTTGGACCCATAGCGTTGCGTCGTCGTCATGGTCTCAGACATGGGCGTGATCTCCATCTTGGTCCGCAAAGGGCGAGGCAGGCAGCGCGGGCACCCGCGCAGGCGTCCCTGCAGCCGCCAGTTCCAGCGCACGGATCGCCGTGCGCCGCGCAAGCGTGATTTTCCAGGCGTTGTCATGCGATGGCGCCGCCCCCTCCAGCGCGCGCTCCGCCGCCTGATCAAAGGGTGCCGCATCCGGCGCATGGCCGACCAGCAGCGCCTCGGCCTCGGTCACGCGCCACGGTTTTGCCGCAACCGCCCCCAGCGACAGGCGGGCCTCTGCGATCACGCCGCCCTCGATCCGCAAGGCGGCTGCGGCAGAGGTCGTGGCAAAAGCATAGGACGTCCGGTCCCGCACCTTGAGGTAGCGAGAGTGACCGGCAAATCCCTTGGCTTCCGCAGGCAGACGCAAGGCCACGATGATCTCACCGGGCCGCAGCGCCGTCTCACGCTCGGGCGCATCACCGGGCAACAGGTGAAAGTCACGCAGCGCGATTTCGCGCGCGCCGTCACGCCCCTGCACCTCAATCACCGCATCCAGTGCGGCCAGCGGCACGCAGAAATCCGACGGATGCGTCGTGATGCACCCGTCGCTGAACCCCAGCACGGCGGTATGGCTGTCCACCCCGCCCCGCGCATCGCATCCCGTCCCCGGCGCCCGCCGGTTGCAGGCGGCGGTGGTGTCCTGAAAATAGGCGCAGCGGGTGCGCTGCATCAGGTTGCCCGCCACCGTCGCCGCATTGCGCAACTGACCCGAGGCACCGGACAGCAGCGCCTCTGCCACCATCGGAAAATCGCGGGCAAAGTCAGCGTCATGCGCCAGATCGGCATTGCTGACCAACGCACCGATCCGCACCGACCCGTCATCCAGCGCCGTGATCCCGCGCAGATCGGCCAGACGGTTGATGTCGATCACCGTGTCGGGCTGCATCACACCGCCCTTCATCAGGTCCAGCAGGTTGGTCCCGCCGCCCAGCCACGCCGCCCCCGGATGCCACGCCTTCAGCGCCTCGGCCACAGTGGCGGGCTGGATGAAATCGAACCGCTTCATGCCACGTCTCCCTGTTCCGCGGCGGCCATGCGGCGCGTCGCCTCCTGCACCGCCTTGGTGATGCCGTGATAGGCCGCGCAGCGGCAGATATTACCACTCATGCCCTCGCGGATACGCTCGGGATCGTCACCGGCGCGGCCTTCCGCGATCAGGCCGACCGCACTCATGATCTGGCCCGGCGTGCAGTAGCCGCACTGGAACCCGTCGTTGTCCAGAAACGCCGCCTGCACCGGGTGCAGCCTGTCGCCATCCGCCAACCCCTCGATCGTCGTGACCTCGGCCCCGTCCAGCGTCGCCGCCAACGTCAGGCAGGCGTTCATCCGCTTGCCGTTCAGCAACACCGTGCAGGCGCCACACTGGCCGCGGTCGCAGCCTTTCTTGGTCCCCGGCAAACCCATGCGTTCGCGCAGAAGGTCCAGAAGTGTCACGCGCGGGTCGTCCAGCGCGATGTCCCGTGCGACACCGTTCACGGTCAGGTTGATAGAAAGTGACATGCGTCCTTCCCTTCTGTGCTATTTTGCGGGGAGCCGGGCGCGCGCGCCCCGCCGGATGGCGGTCCATGCCGCAACGACAGGCGTTGCGCAGATCCGTTGGAACGATTTATACGGAGGCTCCCTCCGCTTTGCAAGTGAAAGGTGATGCCCTTTGGAAACGTCCAGACGCAAACCGCGTTCCGATGCCCTGCGTAATCGTGAACTGCTGATCGCGGCGGCCAAGGACGTGCTGGGCAAAGGCGGTCCAGAGGCAAGCCTGGAGGCCGTCGCCCGCCAAGCCGGCGTGGGCATCGGCACCCTCTACCGCAACTTCCCCGACCGCGAGGCGCTGTTCCTCGCCGTCTTCCTGCGCGAGCTCGAGGACCTCGTCACCACCGCAGACGGCCTCGATCAGACGGATGACCCGCTGGGCGCCCTGCGTGGCTGGCTGCACGCCAACGTGGCCATCGTCGAGACCAAGCGCGGCATGCTGGGCGCGCTCTCGCTCGTGATGTCGGACGATCTGAAACGCCCTTTCGCCCCGCTCGCCGCGCAGATCAACGCCGCCGTGGCGCGGCTTCTGGCGGCGGCAGTGGCGCGGGGTCAGATCAGGGATGACGTGACCGCGGATGACGTTCTGCAGACGATGTATGCCCTGTGCTACGCCCGCGCGCCCGGTCCTGAATGGCGGACGCAGGTGCTGCGCCTGCTTGATATCTTCGTCGACGGCCTGCGGCGCTGATACCCTTGAAGGCCCGCGTTCCGGCCTGATCCGCCCCACCCCGGCAAGGGCCGTCCGGCACCTTTTCGGGAACCAGACCCCATCCATTTGACTTTGATCACAGACACGTGTGGCGAAAATACCCACACGACCGCCCCGCGGCACCCCCGTCGCGGCGCAGGGATCAGCAAGGCCGGACCGTGTGGCACCCCGCCGGACGCGGACGCAGGAAGGGACAAGGATGAACGATCACATGGACAAGATGAAGCAACAGCGGCTTCTGATCTTCCCCAAGGTGCACATCAGGGTCTTCTCCGTCTCGGCCATCCTGATCCTCGGGTTCATCGTCCTCGGCGCCGCCTTCAGCGAAACGGCGGGCGCCGTGTTTTCCGGGCTGCAGGACTGGCTGGCCAATACCTTTGGCTGGGCAATGATCATTCTGGTCAACGTCCTGCTGGCCGCCGTGATCTACCTCGCCTTCGGCCGCTACGGCGATATCCGGCTGGGCCGCATGGACGAGGCGCCGGAATACAGCCTCTTTTCCTGGACGGCGATGCTGTTCTCGGCCGGGATCGGGATCGGCCTGATCTACTGGGGCGCGGCAGAGCCGATCTATCACTACTTCGCCCCCCCGGTTGGCGAGGCCGAGACCGTCGCATCCGCCAAGCAGGCCATGACGATTTCCTTCCTGCACTGGGGGTTTCACGCCTGGGCCGTCTATGCGGTCGTGGCGCTGAGCCTCGCGTATTTCCACTACCGCAAGGGCCTGCCGCTGACGATCCGGTCCGCCCTTTACCCGCTGCTGGGCGACCGCATTTTTGGCTTCTGGGGCGACGTGGTCGATATCCTCGCCGTCTTCGGCACGATGTTCGGCATCGTGACCTCGCTGGGCCTTGGCGCGATGCAGATCAATTCAGGCCTGACAGAGGTCTTCGGCCTGCCGCAAAACACCTTCGTCCAGATCGCCGTCATCGCGGTCATAACAGCCATGGCGACGCTGTCGGTCATCGCGGGCCTCGACGGCGGGATCAAGCGGCTTTCGAGCATCAATATCGCCCTGTCGATCCTGTTTCTGGCCTTCATGGTGATCGTCGGCCCGACGCTCTTTATCTTCGACACCTTCGTGCAAAGCTACGGCGCCTATGTCCGCGACCTGATCTCTTGGGGAACATGGACCGAGGCCTGGACCGACGGCGGCAAATGGCAGAACGACTGGACGATCTTCTACTGGGCGTGGTGGGTCAGCTGGGCGCCCTTCGTCGGGGTCTTCGTCGCCCGCATCAGCCGCGGCCGCACGATCCGCGAATTCATCGTGGGCGTCATGCTGATTCCTGCGTCGATCATGTTCTTCTGGTTCTGCGCCTTCGGCGGCACGGCGCTGTCGATCTCGCTTGGGGGCGATCCGACGCTGGTCGAGGCGACGCAGAACGCCTACGGCGATGCGATGTTCGCCCTGCTGGACTACTTCCCCTTCGCCAGCCTGACGTCGGGCTTTGCGATCATCCTGATCGTGATGTGGTTCGTGACCTCGTCCGACTCCGGGTCCTTCGTCATCGACATGCTGACTGCGGGCGGCGATCCGAATCCGCCGCGGGTGCAGCGCATCTTCTGGGCGATCAGCGAAGGTGCCGTGGCCTCTGTCCTGCTGCTGGCGGGCGGGTTGTCGGCGCTGCAGGCGGCGGCGGTCGTGGCGGGCTTTCCCTTTGCCATCGTCGTGGCGCTGATCCTGATCGGCCTGTTCAAGGCGCTGCGGTGGGACCCGCTGATCGTCTACCGGCACAACCGGAAATACCGCAACGATGCAGAGGCCGACCACGCCATGCCGCCCGAACTGCCCGGAGAGCTGTATGGCGCGGACCCTGCCAGCCCGACAAACGCTGCGGCCCAGCCGGCAGAGTAATGCAGGAGGTGCCTTCTCCATCGCGCCGCGGAGAAGGAAGGGACTGCAAGCCGCGTCGTAAGCTACAAGATTTGATGACAAAACCTTATCCGCGGATAAGGTCGGGAGCGGCGATTTCAAACCGATTGGCACTATCGCGCTGTTTTAAATATATTTTCGCAAAAACCGCGCGCGACACTGTCGCCCGCGCCAGACCAAAACCTTATCCGCGGATAAGGTTTTGGTTCACAGCGCTCAATCCAACCCGTCGATCAGCGCGGCAATCGCCCGTTCCAGCCGCGCCCGGTCCATCGTCGAAAAGTCGCGGTCGATCTTGATCTCCAGCCGCCCCACCGCGGCGGTGCATTTCACACGCCCCCGCGCCGTGCGCAGATCGAAGGTCGTCTTGGTCTTGCCCCGGTCGGCAAGCCCGGCGCGCACGGGCTTCGATGGCGCGGGCGTCACGGGGCCGTCGTCCATGTAGCGGTCGACGCCGACGTGACGGCGCAGCACCTCCAGCTCGTCGTGGATCGACCGCATGTCCCAGTCGCGCAGGTCATCGCGGATGCGTCCGACCAGTTCAGGCCGGTCCTCCAGCTCTCGTGCAAGATCGACGCCCAGCTTGCGCGGGATCTCGGTCGGGTACATCAGGCAGTCGCCGATCAGGTCCAGCATCCGGGCAAAGGCCCGGATATAGCTGCGCTTGGAATAGGGTGCGGACTGGAACAGGGCCTTGACCGCGCCCTGCAGGTCGTTCACCGGCGTCGCCGGGTCGGCGGCGTAATTCTGTGCGGCATTGGCCATCTCGGCAAAGGACAGGTCCTTGCGCACGACGTTCTCGTCCACCATCCGGCGATAAAGGCCCGCCACATCTTCCCCGCGGGGAAGGACCAGTGCCGGCACCCTGCCCCATGTCTCCGGGTCCTCCTCGGCCAGAACGCGGTAGGCGGACAGGCGGCGAAAGCCCTGGATCAATTCGTAACCGGTCCCGTCGGCGCGCGCCTCGACCCGGATCGGGTTCGACAGGCCAACCTCGCGGATCGAGGTCACCAGATCATCAAGCTCCGGATCGTCGCTGCCCAGCCGTTCGCGGGTCAGCAGATAGGTGTGAACCTGATCAAGGGGGATCGCCTCCACCACCTGCCCCGCCGCCTTCATCGCGACGAAGGCATGGGCCAGCTCATCGTTCTCGGCCCGGATCGCGGCGGCGGCGGCATTGCGCGCCTGTAACGCCGACGCGTTTTCAGAGATGGCACTGGCCATCGGGCCGCGCCGCGCGCCCTGCCCGGCATCGGGTTCCGATGCGGCGGGTGCGGCCTGTGGCGTGTCGTCAGGCATTTCGACATCGAAGATGCGTTTCTTGCGGGTCATGGTCGGTCCCCTTATCGGTCTGGCAAAACCTTATCCGCGGATAAGGTTTTGCGGGGTTGGGTCAGTCCTGCGCGCCCATGGCGGTCCAGTGCGGCAGCATGGTGTCGTGAAATTCGTCGTAAGCCTGATCAAAGCTGGCGCGCGCCCGGCGCCAAGTTTCCCGGGTCATGTCGCGGTAGTCCATCTCGTAGATCGAGGCGAGGAACCGGCCCGACTGTTCGACGGCACGCGTCATCTCGACGGGGTGCTGGGCCAGCTTGTCACCGAAAACCTTGCCGAATGCATCCTGCATCGCGCGGTGCAGATCGTTGCCGGGCTCGAACCGGGTCAGTAGGAACCGGATGTCGACGAAGGCCTTGGGCAGGGTCATGCCATCCTCTGGCAGCGCGCCCTGAAAACCATCCGCCAGATCGCCAAGCGCCTCGGCCAGCTGACCGATGAAGGACGTCGTGCTGTCGTATTCCCAGTAGCCGGGGCCAGAGGGGATATAGAGCATATCCGCGGCGAAGACTGCGTTCATCGACTGGTAGCCGATGGCGGGCGGACAGTCGAAGAAGATCAGGTCCCACTGGTCGTCCGGCAACTGGTCGAGGTAGCGGGACACGGCGGCAAAGAACGACCACTCCGGGTTCAAATGCCGGTACTGGGCGGAGGCGAACTCCACGAAGGCCGCGTTGGCGCAGCTGGGGATGATGTCGATCGTGGGCCAGGCGGTCGGCTGGATGAAGTCCGCGATGCGCAGATTCTGCAGGCCGAGGTCGGTGATGCTGGACGGGATCGTGCGGCGGGGCAGGGCGGTGCCTGACGCGGCAGCGGCGGGGGCATTGTTCGCGGCCTCCGTCTCTCGCACCAGATCGCGGGCCATGATGCCCCAGACCGTCTGCTCCTCGCTCACGTCCGTGAGACCCATGGAGTGGGACAGCGTCGCCTGCGGGTCGAAGTCGACGCAGAGCACGCGGTAGCCTTCGAGGGCGGCGGCATGGGCGAAGTGAAGGGCGACCGTCGACTTGCCGGCGCCGCCCTTGAAGTTGGCGATGGCCGTCCGGAACGCCCGCCCCTTGGGGCGGGGCGGCATCAGGGACTTCCCCTTGACCTTCAGCTTCCGGCGCAGGGTGTTGACCTCTTCCAGCGTGAACCACCGCTGACGACCGTCGGGTTCGACCAGTCCGGCGGGCAGGCTGGGGTCGGCCGCCATGCGCCCGCGAAAGGTGGACTGGTTCATGTGCAGGATCAGCTCCGACACCTCCCAGCTGGAAAACCGGCGCAGCGTCTTGGTGTTCTCGGGAGAGAAGGTCTGCTGCCGGATCCAGCCCTGCATCTTGAGCGATCGCGTCTGGATCTCGCGCAGGTCGTGATGAGTGAACATGATGCCTCGGACGTTGTTTCTGTGCTTTCGACGATTTACGCGCAAAATGCATGTTTTGTCGAGAGATGGTTGCGTGCTACAAAACCTTATCTGCGGATAAGGTCTGATCTGCGACCCGGCCGCGCAACGGTCGACGCCAAAGGCCTTGCAGCGATTCGATCTGCTGACGATTCGGAACGCCAGAACGCCCCGATTTGGGGGGACATGAAATTCCCGCCACTACCCATTGAGGGGACATCGCGGCGCTTTGGCGGGACATGCTGGGCGACCCCCTATACCAACACCATACCTTTTCTTGTCTTTTGAAAGGGGAAGGGCGGCAGGCGGCGATGACGAATCCTTGACAGGCGATGGCAATCCAACGCTAATCAGCGACAGGGTGGCAAAAGCGTTGCCAAGACGGTTCCATGACGCAGGTCGCAAGGATGATCACCCACCAGAGGTTGAACGGATGACGGACCCCGCAGCGCGGAGGACCGTGGGGCAAGGAGCGGATCATGCAGATCAGACCGGCGGCCGGGCCGCAGGCGGGCGCACAGAAATACGATGTGCTGACAGCGTTGCTGACCCTGGCGGCCCAGGGCGCGCCGGTGCAGGGCCGTCTGGCGCTGCGGTTGTCGCTGCTGATCACGGCCCGCTTCAACTGGCGACTGGGTCAGTTCTGTGTGGGCCAGCGCGAGATCGCGCGGATGTGGGGTGTGACGGAACGTACGGCGAAACGAGAGCTGGCGCAGATGCGCGGCCTTGGCTGGATCAGCGTGACCATCCCCGCGGCGCGGGGCCGTGTGGCGACCCATGCCATCCACTTTGACGCGGTGCTGCCGGACACGATGCCCTATTGGACGGCGGTCGGTCCGGACTTTACCGCCCGCATGACCGGCGCCGCGGCGATGCCCCAGGTCCCGGTCAGCAATGTCGTGCCCCTGCATCCCGTCCCTGTCACGACCGCGGCGGATGGCATCTGGGCCGAGGCGGCCGCCCGTCTGCAGCAGGATGCCCCGGCGCTGTTCCAGGCCTGGTTCAGCGGGTTGCGGATGCGGACCCGTGACGGCGGCGTCTTGCGACTGGTGGCCCCGACACGGTTCATCGCCGATTACGTGCGCAGCCATTACACCGGGCATCTGATGGCCGCCCTTCTGGCCTGCGATCCGACGATCCGGCGGGTCGAGGTCGACGTCTAGGCGCCTGAAATTCGCTTGCGCGAATCCGGGGCGGGGCGGAAGCTGTCCCAAGGGGCCGCGTGGTGGAGGACGTGACGATGCGCAGAACGGGTGCGGGACGCGTCTGGGCCTTTGCCCTGATGGCGCTGATGATCACAGCGCAGGCTGTGATGGCGCAACAGGCGCTGGTGCCTGACCGGCGCGTCAGTCTGATGCCCGACACGGATCTGCCCGGCGGTGATCTGACCCCGATCTTCGAGACGAGCCTTGAGGCCTGCATTCAGGCCTGCCTCGCGGATACCGCCTGCGTGGCAATGACCTACAACCAGCGATCGCGCGCCTGTTTTCCGAAGGAGGCGCTGGGGATACCGCAGGATTTCATCGGTGCGACCTCGGCTCAGGTCCTCGACAATGCCGTCGCGCGGCAGCAGGTGATCCGACGTGCGGCGGCGGCTGATTGGCTGGCGGATGCGGATCTGCAGGCCGCTTTGCGGCAGGCGCGGAGTTTTGGCGCGACGTTCACGGCGCTGGCCAGTGACGATCCGGTCGGGGACGCTGCACGCGCGGCAGGGGCCGGAGACCTGACGGCGGCGTCGGGGTATCTTGCCACGGAGGTCGGGCGCAGTGATTCCGCCGATGCCTGGATCCGGCTGGCGCGGCAGGTGCTGCCCGATCCCGAGACTTACGACAGCGACGCGGCGGGCACGGCGGCGTCGCTTGCGCTGAACGGCTACTTGCGGGCCGATGATGACGCCTTGGCGGCGCAGGCCCTGCAGGTTCTGGCCGCCGCGTGGGAGCAACTGGGGCGAGGCCGCGACGGGTTGCAGGCCTTGCGGCTGGCCGCCATCCTGTCGCCCGCGCCGGGGATTGCCGATGCGCTGGCCGCGTCAGAAGCGCGCAACGGCTTTCGCGTGACCGAACAGACGGTGCAGTCCGAAAGCCTGTCGCCGTCGTTCTGTGCCGCCTTCTCTGAACCTCTGTTGGAACGACTGGATTACGCCTCCTTCGTGCGGCTGCCCGACAGTGGCCTGACGGTCGAGGCGCGGGGTGATCAGCTTTGCGTTGGCGGTCTGACCCACGGGCAGGACATCGCGATCACCCTGCGGCGCGGTCTTCCGGCGGCCGACGGAGAGACGTTGGCGCGGGACGTGGCGATCAGCGGCTATATCCGTGACCGCAGCCCTGCGGTGCGGTTTCCGGGGCGCGCCTACGTGCTGCCGTCGGGGGGCGACCGGGGGCTGGCGATGACGACGGTGAACCTCGACCGTGTCGATCTGCGGCTGATGCGGATGTCGGACCGCAACCTGATCGGCGCGCTGCAGGACGATCTGTTCGCGCGCCCGCTGGATGCCTGGTCGGCGCAGCGCTTCAACGCGGACCGCGCGACCGAGGTCTGGCGCGGCAGTGCGACCGTGGCGGGGCAGGGGAAGCTGAACGCGGATGTGACAACCCGCCTTGCGATCCCGGATGAGGCGGGGCCGCTGGCGCCCGGCATCTACGTGCTGCAGGCGACGGTGCCGGGGCAGGACGTGGAGGAGACCGGCGTCGCGGCGCAGTGGTTCGTGATCTCGGACCTCGGGATCTCGACCCTGATGGGGGTGGACGGGCTGACGGTGGTGGTGCGCGGTCTGGCGGATGCCGGGTCGAAGCCGGGGGCAGAGGTCACGCTGCTGTCGCGTGCCAACGCGGTCCTCGGGACGGCGCTGGCGGACGACGACGGCGTTGTGCGGTTCGATGCGGGCCTGACGCGCGGGC
Source organism: Loktanella sp. M215 (assembly GCF_021735925.1). Lineage (NCBI taxonomy): Bacteria > Pseudomonadati > Pseudomonadota > Alphaproteobacteria > Rhodobacterales > Roseobacteraceae > Loktanella > Loktanella sp. M215. The sequence continues at coordinate 19,783 of NZ_WMEA01000008.1, read as the reverse complement.
CGGGGTCGCAGGCCCCCGCGGCGGTGGTGGTCCGCGGCGCGGCGGAGGACATGGCGTTCCTGTCGCTGACCGATCCGGAGTTCGATCTGTCCGACCGGGGCGTGGCGGGCCTGCCGCCCAGCCCGCCGATCGACGTGTTCCTGACGCTAGACCGCGGTGCCTACCGCGCGGGAGAGGTGATCAACGCGACCGTGCTGGCCCGCGACGGGCGGGTGCAGGCGCTGGACGGCTTGCCGGTGACGGCAATCCTTTACCGCCCCGACGGGGTGGAGGCGGCACGGCAGATGCCCGAACCTGCGGGTGACGGTGGATATGTGCTGTCATTTCCTTTAGCAGCCTCTGCCCCGCGCGGGACGTGGCGTGTTGATATCCGGGTTGCGGCGGACGGGCCGGCGCTGGCCAGTGCGCGGGCATTGGTCGAGGATTTCTTGCCGGAACGGATCGATTTTGACCCGGCGCTGGCAGAGGGGCCTTTGGTCGCCGGGCAGACGGTTCGCGTGGCGCTCGACGCACGCTGGCTGTTCGGCGCACCTGCGGCGGATCTGCCGGTCGAGGGGGGCGTGACGCTCGCCCCGGCGCGCAGTCTTCCGGGTTTCGAGGGGGTGCAGTTCGGGCGGCAGGATGCGGAAGAGACGCCGCAGACCACCTATCTGCCCGCCGGTCAGACCGATGCGCAGGGTCATTTTGCGACCGACGTGGTGCTGACCGCCGGGACCGGGGCGGCGCAGACGGCCACGATCGCGCTGCAGGTGCGTGAAGGCGCGGGTCGTCCGGTGGAGCGGGTGGCGACGCGGCTGGTGTTGCCGCCCGCGCCGCTGATCGGGATCAGGCCGCTGTTCGCGGGCGATGCGGTGTCGAGCGGGGATGAGGCCCGCTTTGCTGTCGTGGCGGTTGGGGCGGCGTTGAACGCGGTGCAGATGCCGGTCCGCTGGGTGCTGAACCGGGTCGAGACGGACTATCAATGGTACGCCATCGACGGGCGCTGGAATTGGGAGCCGGTGACGCGGCGCAGGCAGGTCGCGGCGGGTGATGCGCTTGCGGGCAGCGGAGAGATCGCGGTGCCGGTGGACTGGGGACAGTATGAGCTGGTCGTGGAAGGGACGGGCGCCGCCGGCGCATCCGTCCTGTTTCAGGCCGGTTGGGGTGCGGCGCAAGCGGGGACGGATACGCCGGACCGGTTGCGCGTGGCGTTGGACAAGGCGGCCTATCGCAGCGGCGAGACGGCGCAGGTGCATGTGACGGCAGAGCGGGATGCCGTGGCCATCGTCTCGGTCCTGTCGAACCGGGTTAGCGCGCTGAAGATCGTGCCGCTGACGGCGGGCGAAAACACGATCCCGCTGGCGGTGACCGATGACTGGGGTGCGGGCAGCTATGTCACCGTCAGCGCGTTGCGGCCCCTAGACGATGTTGCGGGCGACCGGGGTGGGGTGCGGGCACTGGGGCTGGCCTATGCGCCCGTTGATCCGGGTGCGCGGGCGTTGCAGGTGCTGATGGATGTGCCGTCCGCGATCGCGCCGCGCGGCAGCCTACCGGTGCGCTTGCGCGTGTCGGGTCAGGCCGCGGGAGACGTCGTGCATGTCACCGTCGCGGTCGTCGATCAGGGCATCCTGAACCTGACGGGGTTCAAGGCGCCCGATCCGATGGAGCACTACTTTGGCCAGCGCCGTCTGGGCGTGGGGTTGCGCGATCTTTACGGGCGGCTGATCCTGCCGACGGACGCGCCCGACGGCGTGGTGCGCAGCGGTGGCGACGCGGGCGGGGCGATGGGAACACAGGCCCCGCCACCGACCGAGGCGCTGATGAGCTGGTTTTCGGGGCCGGTGACCTTGGGCGCGGACGGCACGGCGACGCTGGACGTGCCGGTGCCGGATTTCATCGGGTCGGTGCAGGTGATGGCCGTGGCCTGGTCGGCGGGGGCTGTGGGGCAGGCCACGGCGGTTGCCACGATCCGCGACCCCGTCGTGATGGTCGTGACCGCGCCGCGGTTCCTGTCGCCGGGTGATACGGGGCAGGTGTCGCTGGCGCTGACCCATGTGACGGGGCCGGTGGGCGATGTCGGCCTGTCCGTGGCGGATGCGGGTGATGTCGGGCTGAACCCAGGCGCGCTGCCAGCGACAGTGGAGGTCGCCGAGAGCGGCAGCACGACGGTCAGCCTGCCTGTGCGGGCCGATGAGGACGCGGGAACGGGCCTGCTGCGGTTCAGCCTGACGACGCCGGCGGGCGATGTGGTGACGAAAGAAATTGCGATCCCCGTGTCGCTGGCCGAACCCGACGTTTTTCGCACGGCTCGTTTGACTTTGGCACCGGGAGAGACGGCGCCCATCGACCCCGCCCTGATGGCGGGGCTTGGCACCGGCGCGCGGCTGACCGCGACGGCGGGACCCTTTGCGGCGCTCGACGTGGCGGGCGCGCTGGGACGCTTGGCGCGCTATCCTTATGGCTGCACGGAACAGCTCGCCTCTGTCGCGATGCCGTTACTTTATGTGCCGGACCTGTCGGCGCAGGTGGGCGGGCGTGGCGATCAGGATACGGAAAAGGCCGTGCAGGATGCGATCACCGCGATCCTGACGCGACAGACGGCAGAGGGGGCCTTCGGGCTGTGGGGGCCGGGGGCGGGGGATTTCTGGCTGGATGCCTATGCCACGGATTTTCTGTCACGGGCGCGGTCGGCGGGCTTTGCCGTGCCGGATCAGCCGTTTCAGGCGGCGATCGGCAATCTGGTCAATCAGGTGAATTATGCCACCGATCCGGCCTATGCGGACCCCGGTGAAAACGCGGCGCTTGCCTATGCCAGTGTCGTGCTGGCGCGCGAGCGGGCGGCGCGGATCGGTGATCTGCGCTATGACGCCGATGCGGCGGCAGAGAGTTTCGCCACCCCGATGGCGGCCGCGCAGATCGGCGAGGCGCTGGCGACGCTTGGCGATCAGCCGCGCGCTGACCGGATGTTCGCACAGGCGCGCGATCTGCTGGCGCAAGGCACGGACGACCAACGGGTGTTCCGCCGCGATTACGGCAGCCTTTTGCGGGACCGCGCCGCCGTGCTGGCCGCCGCGACGCAAGCCGGGTCGACGGTGATCGACACCGGAGCGGAAACCCGCGCGCTGGCGTCGCAGATCGCGGCGCGGACGGCGGAGGGTGCGGGTCTTTCGACGCAGGAGTCGGTCTGGACCGTGCTGGCGGCGCAGGCCTTGGGGCAGGGCAGCCCGTCACTGTCGGTTGACGGGCTGGCGCTGGGGGGCGTCGTGGCGACGCTTGATCCCTTGGCGCGCAGCGTGACGAACGAGGGTGCCGTGGCGACGGAGGTGACGCTGACTGCACTTGGCCCGCCGCTGGACCCGCCCGCGGCGGGGGGCAACGGCTATGCTATCAGTCGGGCCTACTACGATCTGGAGGGGCAGCCGGTCGATGTGTCCACCGTGCCGCTGGGGACGCGGCTGGCTGTCGTCGTTACGGTGACGCCGTTCAGTGCGACGGATGACGCGGGCGGGCGACTGATGGTGACCGATCCGCTGCCGGCGGGATTCGAGATCGACAATCCGCACCTGCTGCGGGCGGGCGATGTGGCCGGGCTGGACTGGCTTGATGCGCTGGCAGAGCCGGAGATGAGCCAGTTTCTGTCCGACCGGTTCAGCGCCGCCGTGACCTGGACTCTGTCCGATCCGTTCCGGCTGGCCTATCTGGTGCGGGCGGTGACGCCGGGCGTGTTCCGGCATCCCGCGGCGAGTGTCGAGGACATGTATCGCCCCGCCTATCGCGGCTGGTCCGACGGAGGAGAGGTGCGTGTCTCGCCCTGATCCCCGTCTGGCGGCGCTGTGGGTCGCCTCGCTTGCGCTGGTGCTGTTTTGCGGGGCGCTGGGGCGCGACCGGCTGGACGCCTTCGTCGCGGCGACGCCTTTGCCAGTCCTTGCGGTCCCAGTCGGGGCAGAGGTTCTGGCCCGCGACGGCAGCCTGCTGCGGGCGTTTCAGGTGGGCGACGGCAGGTGGCGGTTGGATCCGGGGGCGGTCGATCCGCTGTTCGTCGACCTGTTGCTGATGTGGGAGGATGCCCGGTTTCGCGCGCACGGCGGCGTCGATGCCCGGGCGGTGTTGCGGGCCGGGGTGCAGGCGGTGCGGGGCGGGCACGTGGTGTCCGGCGCCTCGACCCTGACGATGCAGGTCGCGCGGTTGCTGGAGGACGGGACGACCGGCACATGGGCGGGCAAGGGGCGTCAGGTCCGGCTGGCGCTGGCGTTGGAGCGGCGGCTGGGAAAGGACGCGATCCTCAATCTGTATCTGCGGCGGGCACCCTATGGCGGCAACATCGAGGGCGTGCGGGCGGCGAGCCTGACGTGGTTCGGCAAGGACCCGCGCCGGTTGACGCCGGCAGAGGCGGCCTTGCTGGTGGCGTTGCCGCAGGCGCCAGAGGCGCGCAGGCCCGACCGGTTCCCGGCTGCCGCGCGGGCCGCCAGGGACCGGGTCCTGCGGCGGGCGGCGGCCACCGGCGTGCTGACAGCACAGGCCGCGACGGCGGCGATGGGGGAACCCTTGCCCACACTGCGCCGGCCGTTTCCGGCGCTGGCCCCCTTGCTGGCGGCGCGGTTGCACCGCAGTCTGCCGGGGGCGCTGCGAATCGAGACGACGATCGACGCGGCCCTGCAGCGCCGGGCCGAGGCGCTGGCCGCGCAGGCCGTGGACCGGCGCGGGGGCGCTCTCTCGGCAGCGATTGTCGTGGCGGATATTCACAGTGGGGCGATCCGCGCCTCTGTCGGGACGGCGGCGTGGACGGATACCGGGCGCGCGGGATTCGTGGACATGACGCTGGTCCTGCGCTCGCCCGGGTCGACGCTGAAGCCCTTTGTCTACGGGCTGGCCTTCGATGACGGGCTGGCGCATCCGGAGACCCTGATCGAGGATCGGCCGACCGTTTTTGGCACTTGGCAACCGCAGAATTTCGACAACATGTTTCGCGGCACGCTGTCGATCCGGCGGGCGCTGATCTTGTCGCTGAACATTCCGGTGGTCAGGGTGGCCGCGGCGCTGGGGCCTGCCCGGATCGTGCAGGCGCTGGCGCGGGCGGGCGTGCCGCTGGTGGTGCCGCAGGGTGCGCCGGGACTGGCGGTCGTGCTGGGCGGGGCCGGGGTCACGTTGCAGGATCTGGCGCAGGCCTATGCAGCACTGGCAAGGGGAGGGCAGGGGGTGAAGTTGTCGGCGCTGCCGGGGCAGGGCGCCTCGACCGGAGTCGCGATGTTCGGACCCGTTGCCGCCTGGCAGGTCGGTCACATCCTGTCGCAATTGCCGCCGCCGCCGGGCGCGCGGGGCGGGCGCATCGCCTACAAGACCGGCACCAGCTATGGCAACCGCGATGCGCTGGCGGTTGGCTTTGACGGCGCGCATGTGGCGGCGGTCTGGCTGGGGCGGCCGGACGGGACCCCGGTGCCGGGTGCCTTTGGCGGCGATCTGGCCGCACCCGTGCTGTTCGACATCTTCGCGGCCTTGCCGGACGTGCCGCTTGCGCCGCCACCGCCCGGAACGCTGACCGTGGCGAACGCGGCACTGCCAGCCGCGCTGCGCCGCTTCGTGCCGGCGGGCGAGGTCAGTGCCCCGGCGGCGGCCCCCTTGGACCCTTTGCGCGTGATCTATCCGCCCGATGGGGCTGAGATCGCGGCCCCGGACCTGCAGGTGCCGGTCAAGCTGCGAGGCGGGGTGCCGCCCTATACGATCCTCGTGAACGGTGCGCCTGGCGCGCGCGGCGCAGAGGTCTTGCTGCCCGGCCCCGGATTTGCACAGGTCACGGTTGTCGATGCCGCAGGCGCGTCCGCGAGTGTGCAGATCAATCTGCGCCCATGAGGGCGGCATACGCAACCGGGGGGCCGGGGCAAGCCGACGCGCCGGCCCTTTGTGGTGCGGACCATCGCCGACTGCATGGTGTGCGAGAGCATGATTTACTGCGAACGGCGGATGGTCGACAGCATGGCGCAAATGGCGGGGCGGCCGAGTGCGGTGCTGGGCGCGAGAGGACCGGACCCGCCGCCCTGTGGGGCAGCGGGTTTGCGCATCATTCGGCGGCGATGGGCGGTTTCGTTTCTGCCGGGATCGGGCAGGTGTAGGGGAAATCCGCCAGATGGTCCGCGTGCGCCTTTTGTGCTGCGGCGCGCAGGACGTCGTCCGTCATGGCACGGCGCGCGGTGGCGGCCATGACCTTGGCCGCGTGCAGCATCCCTTTGTGGGCGGCGGGGGCCTTGCCCTGTGCGGTCTGCTGCCATGAATGCAGCGCGGTGCCCACGGCACAGGTGGCGACGCGGGCCTGCACGGTGGGCACGGCCCAGCTGACGTCGCCCACGTCGGTCGAGCCCATGCCGCCGGTAAACGGTCGGTCGAGCGGGGCAACGGTATCAAACAGGACAAGGTCGTAGTCGGGCCGTTGTGCGACGCTGCGGAAGGTGTCGGCGATATCCTCGCGGGACAGCGTTTCCCGGATCTGGGCCGCGTAGGCGTGGTCGGCGGCGTCGAAGGGGACGGGGCCGAGGGCGTCGAACTCTGCCTGCATGGCCTGCGACAGGGGGCGGTTTTCCAGCAGGTTGGAGACGGCAGAGAAGACGCGGGAGGTGACCTGCGTGCCGGACATCAGCGCCGCGCCGTCCGCGATGTCGCGCACGCGTTTCACGAGGTCTGCGAGGCCCTGCAGGTCGGGGCTGCGGATCAGGTGGCGGACGGTGGCGCGGGCCTGCACGACGTTGGGGGCCACGCCGCCCGCGTCGAGGTAGGCGTAGTGCACCCGCGCCTGATCGGGCATGTGTTCGCGCAGGTAGTTCACGCCGATGTTCATCAGTTCGACGGAATCGAGGGCAGAGCGGCCCAGTTCCGGCGCGCCCGCCGCATGGGCGGCCTTGCCGGTGAAGGTGAAATCAATGCGTGTGTTGGCGAGCGAGCGCATGTCGTCCACGGCGCTGTAGGCGCCGGGGTGCCATGTGATCGCGATGTCGACATCGTCGAACCAGCCGTCGCGCACCATGTAGGTCTTGGCGGCGCCGCCTTCCTCGGCCGGGCAACCGTAGTAGCGGATGCGGCCCTTGATGCCTTCCGCCTCCAGCCAGTCCTTGACGGCGGTGGCGGCAGAGAGGGCGGCGGATCCGAGCAGGTTGTGCCCGCAGCCGTGGCCAAATCCGGTGTCGTTGATTTGCTGGGGCGTGGCGATACCGGGCTGTTGCGACAGGCCGGGCAGGGCGTCGTATTCGCCGAGGATCGCGATGATCGGGCCGCCTTCGCCGGCTTCGCCCATGACGGCGGTCGGGATGCCGGCGACGTTTTCGGTCACGCGAAAGCCCTGCTGTTTCAGCATGGCAGTGTGTTCGGCGCAGGACCGCGTTTCGGTATAGGCCAGTTCGGGCGTATCGAACACGCGGTCGGCGAGGCCGGTGAACTCTGCCGCTCGGGCATCGACCAGCGGCCAGATCGGGTTTTCGTTCTGCATGGGGTGCATCCTGTAGGCTTGCAAAGACGGGGGGCGGTCCCGTCCGTGTGGGGCCGTCATGGCTCGATCATGCGGCAGGTCGGGCCGGGATGCCAGCCCGGCTCGCAGCATCAGCGATCAGGGGTAGGATACCCCGCCCTGCGCCTTGCGCGGCTTGCCGATGTCTTCGGGCAAAGGAATGAAATCGGCCTCGTCTCCCGGCACGGTGTCGAAGCGGCCGCGCGCCCATTCCTCCTTGGCGGCCTCAATCCGCTCGAGCCGGGAGGAGACGAAATTCCACCAGATGTAGCGCGGTGCCCCCATCGGCGCGCCGCCGAACAGCATGAAGCGGGCGTCGGAGCCTGCGCGCACGGTGATCCGGTCGCCGGGGTGCAGGACCAGCAGTTGCGCCGGGCCGAAGGTGTCGCCGGCGATGCTGATCTCGCCCGATATGGTGTAGATCGCGCATTCTTCGGTCGTAGGGTCGATCGGCATGGACCGCCCCGCGGCGAGGGCCACGTCGGCGTAGAGCGTGTCGGAGGCGGTGACCAGCGGCGAGGTTTCGCCGAAGGCCTGCCCGGCGATCAGGCGGGCGGTGACGCCGTCGGCATCGATGTGGGGCAGGCTGTCGCGACCGTGGTGCAGGAAGGCGGGGTCGTCCTCCTCGCGGTCCTCTGGCAGGGCCATCCAGGTCTGGATGCCGAACAGGCGCTGGCCGTCGCGCTTGCGTTCGGGGCTGGTGCGTTCGGAATGGACGATGCCGCGTCCGGCGCGCATCCAGTTCACGGCCCCGGGTTTGATCGCCTGTTCGGTGCCGAGGCTGTCGCGGTGCAGGATCTCGCCCTCGAACAGATAGGTCAGGGTGGCGAGGTTGATGTGGGGATGCGGGCGCACGTCGATGCCCTGATCGGTCAGGAATTCCGCCGGGCCCATCTGGTCGAAGAAGATGAAGGGGCCGACCATCTGCCGCTTGGTCGAGGGCAGGGCGCGGCGGACGGTCATCTCTCCCAGATCGACGGCGCGGGGGACGATCAGGATGTCGACGGCGTTGACGCTGTCGCGGTCGCCGAGGGTCGGGTCGGGGGTGGGGCTCCAGCTCATGGCGGGCATCCTTTCCGGGCAGAGGGGCGCGGCAGGGTGCGCCGCATGCACGAAAAGTGGCATGTCGCGCCTCACGCGAAAAGCCCCTTTGCCGCAGACTGTCGGTGCGCAGATGCCCTAGCGGGTCGCGGGCTGTGCGGCGAACCAGGCAGAGAGGGCGGCGATGTCGTCGTCGCTCAGGTCCTGTGCGGCCTTGGTCATCAGGTTGGCCTTTGCCCCGCCGCCGCGCGTGCCGTCGCGCCAAAGGTGCAGCTGTTCGGACAGGAAGGTGACGCTTTGCCCCGCCAGACGCGGAAAGTCGGCGGCGCGGGGACCGGCCTTGGGGCCGTGGCAGGAGGTGCAGGCGGGCACGTCGCGGGTGCCCTGCATCGCCAGTGCAGCACCCCGCGCGATCATATCGCGGTCGGTGACCTCGCTTGTCGTCGTAGGGGCCGCGTCCTGTGATCCGAACCATGCGGCCAGTTCCATCAGGTCGGCTTGCGTCACGCGAGAGGCGGCGACGTGCATGATGCCGCTGTTGCGGCTGCCGTCCGCGTAGGCCAGCAGCGTCTGTTCGAGGTAGGCCTGCGGCTGGATGTCGAGGCGCGGGATCAACGGGTTGTCGCTGCGTCCGCTGTTGGTGTGGCACATGGCGCAGTAGGGCAGGGCATCCGGTGCGCCCTCGGGCCGTGCCGGGTGTGCTGTCAGGTCGGCGTAGGTCTGGCCGGTCATGCCGTCCTGCACCGCGTCGAGAAAGGCCACGACGGGCCAGATGTCGTCGGTTCGCGTGGCGGGCCAGTAGGGCATGCCGGACATCTTGACGCCTTCGTCGACGATCCAGTGCAGCTCGTTTGGGTGCCAGTCCTGCACCGCTTCGGTGATGTGGGGCGGTGCGGGGACCATGACGGTGGGGATTGCCCAACGCTCTTGCCCCGGGGCGGCGTGGCAGACCTTGCAGCCGCCGTCGAAGTGCTTGGCCCCGAGGGCAACCATCCCTTCGGCGTCCAGATCGGGAACGGCGCTTTCGGCGGGGGCGCGGCGCTTGACCGAATTGTTGAAGGTCGTGTGCAGGATAAATGGCACGCCGGGGAAATGTCCTAGCCGGGCCGAGACGTTGTAAAGCCCGCCGAACACCACGGCGGACCCGCCGAGGATGCCCAGCACTGCCAGCACGGCGAGGGTCTGCAGAACGCGTTTCATGCCGCTTCCTCCTTGAGAGCGCCGCCGGTCAGCCAGAGGCCTGCGACCAGATAGATCGGTGTGCCGATCGCCAGCATCATCATGCCGCCGAGCTGTTGCTCTGCCAGCGATCCGACGCAGCCCGGCACGTAGAGGACGCGCGGGGCCAGCGTCAGCAGCGCGCCCAGCAGAGTCATGTGCATGGAGGTCAGCAAGAGGCCACCCGCGCCCGCGAGCCCGCCGCCGCGCAGGCACCCGGCCCAGACGCAAAGGCCAGCGAGCAGGAACAGCGCCTGTTCCGCGACGAAGGCAGGGGTGCTGAAGGCGGCGCCTTCGTGCAGGGCGGGCAGGTGGAAGCCCCAGACGGTGACGAACTCGAACACCGTGGCGGCGAGGGGCGAGATGGCGAAGACGCGCGTGGCCTTGGGAAAGCCGATCACCAGCAGGGGGGCCGCGATGGCGACCAGCCCCATGTGGCGGACCATGTGGGCGGGGAACAGGCCAACCCAACCCTCCCACGGCCAGACCCAGATGGCGAGCAGCAGGGCGAGGCCGAGGATGCCGACGGCTTTCATGCGCAGGTGCCGATCAGCAGGACGGGGGCGATGACGAAGATCACTCCGATGAAGGACACGACGCTGAGCAGGACGCTGGCGTGGCCGAGGAAGCGCTGGCGGCTTTCGGTGTCGCCGATGCCAGGGGTGTGGCCATCCTCTCCGTAGCCGCCCTTGTGCCAGGCGCGCCAGCCGGTGATGCCGCAGAGCAGGATGCCCGCCAGCGCCGCGACAGTGACGCCGATCAACCAGGTCTGGAGCGTGACGGTATCGCCCGATGCGGTCAGCTTGGTGCACCAGACGGCGGTGGCGGCGTAGCAAATGACGAAGTGGAACGCCCAGATCGTCGGCGCGAGGGTGATCTTCAGCAGGGTGCCGACGCCGGTGCCGAACTCGCTACGGCTTTGGACCTTCATGACATCCACCCCGGCAGCAGGCCGATCACCGCCGCCGTCACCAGCGATTGCAGCGCGATGAAGTGCCAGAGCAGGGTGACGTTCTGCAGGTCCGCATCGTAAAGCGGCGTCATCTTGCCTGCCAGCGACCGCGCGAGGCAGTAGCCCTGACCGATCACGCCCAGCATCAGATGCGCGCCAAGCCAGACGGCCAGACCGCAGATCAGGGCGGGATAGACATGCTCTGTGGGGTTGAGGGCGCTGACCGCGCCGTAGACCGCAGCCCCGCCCGCCAGCGTCAGCGCGATGCTGGCAGCCATCAGGAGGCGGCCAAGGGTGACGTTGCCGTCCCGGTGCACGCCGCGGGCGACCCGGGTCGCGACCCATGACAAGGACAGCAGCACGGCGAAGGCGGCGACCATCGTGCCGTTGGCATGGGTGGCGCCCTGGGGTGGGAAGTTATCGCTGGCGGTCCAGTAGAAGAAGAAGCCGAACACCAGCGAGGCGAAGGCCGTCGCATCCCCCAACATCGTGATCCAGACCGCCCACCAGCCCGGCGCGTCAGAGCCGGAGGCGTAGCGCGGCAGCTTCAAATCCAGCCCGACATCGCCCATGGGCGCGTCGGGGATGATCGCGGTGGAGGTCCAGAGCCAGTAGAGCACGCAGACAATCGCGAAGGCACCGCAGATGATCGCGGGTACGTAGATGTGGAACGTCGGAAAGATGAAGGCGCCGCCGGTGAAGGCCGCCGCCAGCATCGTGATGTAAGACGGTCCGGTCACGCGCTGGATGTGCAGCGGTTTGGCGTCCAGAACGGAGGTCACCAGCGTCTCTCGATGGCCGAATTCGGTGTCGCCGAGGTAGAAGCGGCCCGCGTCCAACCGTTCCACCAGCTGCGGCTGCTGCCACAGGGGATAGCGCGTGGTGATGTAGGGGATCGTGCGGGTGCCCCAGTTCTCCTCCGGGATGTCGTGTGCCCATTCCAGCGTGCCCGCGTTCCATGGGTTGCGCTGGCGGCCCTCGAAATCCTTTTTAGGGCGCAACAGGTCGACGACGAAGACCACGAAGCCTGCCGCGATGACGAAGCTGGCGACCGTGGACAGCATGTTCAGCCAGCCCCAGTCCATGCTTTCGCCATAGGTATAGACCCGGCGCGGCATGCCCATCATGCCGGTATAGTGCATCGGCAGGAAGGCGGCGTTGAAGCCTGTGAAGATCAGCCAGAACGACCAGCGGCCCAGCGTCTCTGACATCATCTTGCCCTTCCGGATGAAGGGATAGAAGTAATAGACCCCCGCCATCACCGGAAAGATCATGCCGCCGAAGAGGGTGTAATGCAGGTGCGCGACGACGAAATAGGTGTCGTGGACGGCCCAGTTGAAGGGCGCGATCGCCAGCATGACGCCGGTCAGGCCGCCGAGCGTGAAGATCGCAAGCGCGCCCGCGATCCAGAGCATCGGCAGGGATTTCTTGACCTTGCCGACCATCAAGGTGGCGGCAAAGACGAAGATCTGGATGCCGGTGGGGATCACCACCGCCTCTGACGCGGCGGAAAAGAAGCCGAGCGAGATGGTGGGCAGGCCTGTCGTGAACATGTGGTGGACCCAGAGGCCGAAGCTTAGAAAGCCGACGCCGACCGCTGACAACACGATCCAGGAATAGCCGACGATGGGACGCTGCGCGACCGTCGGCACCACCATCGCCGCGATGGCGATGGAGGGGAGGAAGATGATGTAGACCTCTGGATGGCCGAAGATCCAGAACAGGTGCTGCCACAGCATCGGATCGCCGCCGCGGGTGGGGTCGAAGAAGGGCCAGTCGAAGCTGCGCTCCATCTCGAACAGGAAATCACCGGCGATCAGGGGCGGGAAGGCGAAGAGGATCATGCCGCCGACGACCAGCACATACCACGCGTAAAGCGGCATCAGGTTGACGCGCATGCCGGGCGGGCGGCATTTCAGGACGCCGACGATCAGTTCGACGGCGGCGGCTATGGAGGCGACCTCAATGAACGACAACCCCAGCAGCCAGATGTCCGCGCCCACCCCTTCGTCCATCGTGGACAGGGGCGGATACATGAACCAGCCGCCGCGCGGGCCGCTGTCGAACAGCACTGACCCCATGACGAACACGCCGCCGATCAGGAAGCACCAGTAGCCGTAGGCCGAAAGGCGCGGAAATGGCATGTCCCGCGCGCCGAGGAAGGCGGGCAGGACGAGGATCGAGATCGCCTCGAACATCGGGACGGCGAAGAGGAACATCATCGCGGAGCCGTGCATCGTGAAGAACTGGTTGAACCGGTCCGCGTCAAGGAACTGGTTGTCCGGCACCGCCAGCTGCACCCGCATCAGCAGCGCCAAGACCCCGGCGCAGAGCATGAAGAAGAGCGCGGTCAGCGAATACCACGCGCCGACCTTGTCGTTGTTGACGGCAGTCCAGTAGGCGATGCCGGTGGGTTCATCCCAGGCCCTGCGCAGACGGTCCTCGCGCTTGGCCTGTTCCGCGCGATCGACGGGGGCGGCCAGCATGTCCTCGGTCGGGGGCCAGATGCCTTCGGGCTGCGGGCGGTGGGTGCCGGAGTATTTCATTTCAGGCCCTTCAGGTAAGTCGCCAGCGCCATCAGGTCGTCCTCGGGCATGTCAGTATAGGCGGGCATTTCCACCTCGGGCTTCAGGTCGTCCGTATGGGCAATCCAGTCGGCGATATTCGCGATGGTGGGTTCCAGCACCCCGGCGCCGAGGCTTTTGCGGCTGCCGACATGGGTCAGGTCCGGGCCGACCTGACCCACGGCCTCGGTGCCACGGACCGCGTGACAGGCACCGCAGCCTTCCGCGAGGAAGACCTCGGCCCCGCGCTGCGCTTGTGCACCGTCGGTTGCCATGGCCGGGGCGGCCTCTGCCGCGAGCCAGACGTCGAAGTCGTCCTGCGGCAGGGTCACGACATCGAACGCCATCTGGGCGTGGGACGCGCCGCAGAATTCGGCGCATTGGCCGCGGAAGGTGCCGGCCTCGGTCGGTTCCAGAGAGATCATCGTCTCGCGGCCCGGGAACATGTCCATCTTGCCCCCCAGGGCGGGGATCCAGAAGGAGTGGATGACGTAGGCGCTGGTCAGGTTGAATTCGGTCCGCGCGTCCACGGGCAGGCGGATTTCGTTGGCGGCGACGATGGGCGTGGCGGCGCCTTCGGGCCAGTATTCGACACGCCACCACCATTGTTCGCCGGTGACCTTGATCCGCAACCCGTCGCCGGGGGCGCGCTGGTCGGGCATGATCGACAGGCCCCAGGCAAGCAGGGCGGCGATCACCAGCGTCGGCAATACGATGCCGCCGCCGACGATCAGCTTGCGGGCGGTGGATTCGTCATAGTGGCGCGTGCTGATCTTGTTGAAGAACAGCATCATGCCGTTCACCGCCAGCCACAGCACGATCAACCCGGCCAGCATGACGGCGAAAAGCGTCAGCAGCGTGTTCGCATCGCGCCCGGCCGGATCAAGGACCGATTGCCGTCCGACGCAGGCGCCAAGGGCCAGCAGCGCGGTCGGGGCGGCGAACGGTTTGAATGTCATGAAGTGCTGAGTCCCCGGTGGCCTATCGTCCCGGTGGACCCGGTCGCGTTACCTCAGCAAACTAGACGACCGCCGGATGCCGTCCAGAGGGGCGGCGCAGTTTTCTGTCCGGGCCTTAACCTGCGCCAAGAATGACGGCGATCTGGTAGGTGAGGAACGACGCCAGATAGGCCAGCCCCAGCATGTAGCCGAAGGTCACCCACATCCACGTCCAGCCGCCCGTCTCGCGCCGGATCACGGCGAGGGTCGAGGCGCATTGCGGCGCGAAGATGTACCACACGAGGAACGACAGGGCTGTTGCAAGGCTCCAGCTGTTGGCGAGGGTCTGGCCGATCAGGCCGTTGTCGCCCTGGATGGCATAGACGGTGCCAAGGGCCGAGACAGCGACCTCTCTCGCGGCCATGCCGGGGATCAGGGCGACGCTGATCTGCCAGTTGAACCCGATGGGGGCCAGCACGGGTTCGATCAGGTGGCCTATCATGGCGGCAAAACTGTAGAAGATGCCGGGTTCGGTGGCGCCTGCGGGCGGGCGGGGAAAGGTCGCCAGCACCCAGATCAGGACCGTCATCGAAAAGATCGTCGTGCCCGCCCGCTTGATGAAGATCCGCGCGCGGGTCATCAGGCCGCGGCCCACGTCGCGGGCGCGGGGCATCTTGTAATCAGGCAGTTCCAGCATGAAGGGCGGCGAGAGTTGTTCGCGCCAGAACACGAACTTTGCCACTGCCGCAGCCCCAAGGGCGGCCATGATCCCGGCAGCGTAGAGGCCGAACATCACGAGGCCTTGCAGGTTGAACACGCCCGCGACCTGCCGCGCGGGGACGAAGGCCGAGATGATGAGGGTATAGACCGGGATGCGCGCCGAACAGGTGATGAGCGGTGCGACGAGGATCGTCGTCAGCCGGTCGCGGCGGTTGTCGATGACGCGCGCGGCCATGATGCCGGGAATGGCGCAAGCGAAACTGGACAGCAGTGGGATGAACGCGCGGCCATGCAGGCCCGCGCCGCCCATGATCCGGTCCATCAGGAAGGCGGCGCGCGCCATGTAACCGAGATCCTCGAGCAGGAGGATGAAGAGGAACAGGATCAGAATCTGCGGCAGGAACACGAGGACACCGCCGACGCCAGAGATCACGCCGTCACGCAGGAAGCTTTGGACAAGGCCCGGTGGCAGGATCTGACCGATCAGAAGGCTGATGTGCGCGAAGACCCAGGCGATCGCGTCCATCGCGGGCGTGGCCCAGCTGAAGACGGCCTGAAACATGACGAACAGCAGCGCCAGCAGGATCACCAGCCCCCAGACCGGGTGCAGCAGCACGCCGTCGATGCGGTTGGTCACGGTATCGGGCTTGTCCGGCTGGATCACGGCGGCGGCGATCAGGGCGTCCGCGGCCCGCTGGGACTGGCGCAGATCGGCGGCGGTGGGCGGGGTCCAGCGGTTGTCCTGCGCGGGGGCGATGCCGGCGGCGACGGCGGCATCCAGCGCCTGCCACAGATCGTCCTGCCCGCCGCGCCGCACGGCAGTCGAGGCGACGACAGGAATCCCAAGATCGCGGCTGAGCCGGTCCAGATCGACGGTGATTCCCCGGTGCCGGGCGATGTCGATCATATTCATGACAAGGATCATGGGCCGCCCGACCTGACGCAGTTCCATCACCAGACGCAGGCCGGACCGGGGCGAGGTCGCGTCGGCCACGACCAGCAGCAGGTCCGGTGCGGCCTCGCCCGGGTGGGTGCCGAGGACGACGTCGCGGGTGGCTTCCTCGTCCGGGCTGCGGGCGCGCAGGGAATAGGTGCCGGGCAGGTCGATGATGTTCAGCGTGCGCCCGGCGGGTGTGTGGGCCTTGCCTGATTTGCGCTCGACCGTGACGCCGGCGTAGTTGCCGACCTTCTGCCGGCCGCCGGTCAGGGCGTTGAAGACAGCGGTCTTGCCGCAGTTCGGCGCGCCGACAATGGCAAAGCGCAGGTCATGGGGGGGTGAGCCGTCCGCCATGGGAAAAGGTCCCGATTGAGTTCTATGCGACCTGAATGGCCATCGCCTCGCGGCGGCGCAGGGCCACGGTGGACCCGTTGACGCGCACGGCGATCGGGTCGCGTCCGAACAGGCCCTGATGCAGGATCTGGACCCGCGCGCCTTCGACGAAGCCCAGCTCGATCAGACGCCGCTCCATTTCCGTGGCCGACAGGCTGGACCGCAGGTCAGCGACCGCAATGGCCTGCACCTGCCCGGCGTAGCCTTTGGACGCGGCACCCAGAAACTGGGGCAACGTGGACGAATGCGGCAGGTCGTGGGCCATGACGAAGGTGTCCCTGGGGCCGGATGTGGCCAAAGCACGGCGGGGTTCATCTCGTCGGCACGCCTTGTCTACGCCCCCCAAAGTAAAACAGTCAAGATATAATCCCGACTGAAATTCTTGGATTGCGTGGCGTCAGGATGGCGACGGTCGATGGGGCCGTGCGGCAGGGACAGCCGTGGTCAGCAGGTGGCGAGGATGTCCCGGATCTGATCGCCCAGCTTGACCGGATCGAAGGGTTTCACGATCACCTCGACCGCGCCCCGGTCGATCAGGTCGCGCCGCTCGTGCGGCTGCGCGCGCGCGGTCATGAAGATGACGGGGATGTCGGCAAAGCCGGGCACGAGACGGATCGCGGACAGCAGTTGCGTGCCGCTCATTTCAGGCAGCATCATGTCGAACAGCATGACATCGGGCTTGAAGTTTGGCGCGACGCGCAGCGCTTCGGCGGCGTTTTCGCATTGCCTGACGTCGAAACCGCCCGCCATTTCAAGCGACATGGAGGCGATTTCAAGGATGTCGAGGTCATCTTCAACGTGCAGAAGGCGGATCGGGGCAGGGGACATGTCAGCTCATAGCTCCGGTGGCGCGGCGCGGGACCGCGAGATGTTCCGCGTCAGATGCGCGTTGCAGGGTAATTGTGACAGTAGTGCCCTGACCTTCGACGCTGGACAAGACGACAGTTCCACCGTGGCTTTCGACGATGCCCTTGACGATGCTCAGGCCCAGCCCGGTGCCGCCCTGACGGGCGCGGCTGGTCTTGCCGACCTGCGTAAAGCGGTCGAAGATTCGTTCCAGCGCACTGGCGGGGATGCCGATGCCCTTGTCGGCCACGCTGATGCGCAGCGTCTGTTCCACGGATTCAATACTGATCTCGATCTCGGTCCCGGTGGCCGAGAACTTGCAGGCGTTTGAAATGAGGTTCGTCATCACCTGATGGATGCGGTCGTTGTCATAGCAGACGATGGCCGGCGCAGCCGGGGCGATCAGCCGGATCGAGACGCCAAAGCGGGTGGCGAAGGCCTCGTTCGCGGCAATCGACTCTTTCACTGTCTGGACCAGATCCTGCCGCCGCATGTCATAGTCCATCTGACCGGCCGCCAGCTTTTCCAGATCGAGGATGTCGTTCACGATCAACACCAGTCGGTCGGCGTTGCGATAGGCAATGTCCAGCAGGTCGCGGATCTTGTCGGTCAGATCGCCCGCAACACCGGAGCGGATCAGGCCAAGCGCCCCCTTGATCGAGGTCAGCGGCGTGCGCAATTCGTGGCTGACGGTCGCGACCAGCTCGTCCTTGGCGCGCCCGGCGGCCTTGATCGCCACCTGATCGCGCAGGACGACATAGACTCGCGCGCCGATCTCGGGGTGTTCGACCAACTGGACGTCGACGCGGAAAGGCGTGTCATCGTGCATCGCTTCGAAGGTAAAGCTGTTGATTTCGTGGGCCAGCAATGCTGCGATCTGCCGGCCGACGGCGGCACGGTCGCAATCGAGGGGCAGGGATCTGACGTTGATCACCGACATGTCGTCGCGGTTCCAGTCGAACAGCTTCGCGGCCGCATCGTTGGCAAAGGTCAGTTCATAGTTGTCGGTGCTGATCATGAACACCGGTTCGGTCAGCAGGTTCAGGCTGGCGGTGGCGATGCGGGCAGCCAGTGATTCCTTTTGGCGGCTGATGTCCGAATAAACCCGCAACGTCCCGCAGCGCCGGCCGTCGGCGTCCAGATCGGGCAGGGCGGTGGCACGGGTCCACAGCACGATGCCGTCCTTGCCGACAATCCGGGTTTCGCCCGACCAACTGTCGCCCGCGGCCAAGGCCTTTGCCGCCTGAGCCTGCGGTTCGGTGTCCTTGGGGTGATGCAGCACCGCCAGCGGGCGTCCGATGATTGCGTTACGTTCATAGCCGGTCAGAGCGAGGAAGCGGTCGTTGACGTGGCGGATTTCACCCTGTTCGTCGGTCCTGATGACGATGGCGTGGATATCGAGCGCTGCGACGTCCTGTTTCACCGGGCTTGCTGCGACGACCGTCGCGGGTCCGGCGGCGCGGCGCGGGGCGGCGGCCAGTCCAACCAGTCCGACCGTCAATGCGATCACGCTGGCAGAGGTTGCGTCGAGGTGGCTGAAGGGTTGCGTTTTATAGATGAGCACACCGGCTGCGCCGGCTGTGACAGATCGCAGAGCGAACCGTGATGATGAAACAGAAGCTCGCATAAAAAAGTCGTCCTGCGATAAAGGTCTGACAAGAGTTCGGTTTGCAAGGCCGTCCACTTTTACTCTGATGTTTTTATTAAAATCGGTTTGAGGCAAGTTTATGGCTCTGCGAAGTGAAATGCAGGGCCGTGCCGCCAGGGGCCATCTTGTCAGGCTGCGGCCGTTTTCATCATCTCTTGCTTGAGATTGGCGACGATGCCGGGCAGGCCATCGCGGGATTTCGTCATCGCCAGATCCACGCGTGTTTCGGCCCTTGCCGTGTCCGAGGAGGACAAGACGACGATCCGTGCGGTGGGTTGTGCGATGAGAAGTTCGTCAAGCAGGCTGGAGACGTCCCCGTCGCGCAGCACCCAGTCCACCAGGATCAAGTCATAATTCCGTTCCGTCATGCGCAGCCGCGCCTCTGACAATGTCGCGGCCTTGGTGATGTCAGCCAGATCCGACAGACCGTAGACGATGACTTCCGCGAAATCTTCATCATCCTCCAGGTGCAGAACGGCCTTTTTGGACTGCGCGTCTGTCGTGGCCTGTGGCACGTCCGGTTGCGGTTGCGGCAGGCCGGCCTGCGGGCAGGTGAAATGGAACGTGGTTCGCACATCGGGTTCGCTGTCAAAGCCGATCTCTCCGCCCATCTTCTCGACCATCTGACGAGAGATGTTCAGGCCCAGACCGGTGCCACCCTTCTGCCGGGTGTCCGAACTGTCCGCCTGCGAAAAGGCGCCGAAGATGCGGCTGCGAAAGGCGGCCGGCACGCCGGGGCCACGATCGGTGACGTTGAAACGGACCATGTTGTCGCTGCGCTGGATCTCGACCAGGATCGCGCTGCGGGGTGGGGCGAACTTGCAGGCGTTCGACAGAAGATTGCTGAGGACCTGCGCCATCCGGTCGGAGTCGACGAGGATCTGGGCGCCGTCGGACCGGTCCACGACCCGGAACGTCAGCTTGTTGCGCAACAGAAGCGGGCGGTTGTTTTCCAGCGCTTCGGCGACCAGAGCGGCGGCGTCGTGGCGCTTGATGTTGAACTCCATCTTGCCGGCGCTGATCTTTTCCAGATCAAGGATATCGTTGACCAGGCTGAT